>JAGREO010000014.1 GCA_020446525.1 Geminicoccaceae bacterium
CCGGCCGATCGTTCCGCGGCGTCGCGGCTCGCCGCTGCGGTGAAGGCGTCGGCGTATCGTGTCTCGCGATCTGCGCTTCGGCCGTGTCGCCGACCCGATTTTCCGGTTATGCTCGATTTTTTCGCCGCGGGGCGCGGGCCCGGACCATGGTGGCGACCGGGCGGGTGATCGGGCCGGTGCGGCGACGGGAGAGGTGTGATGAAGGGGAGGGGGTGATGAACGATGCGGCGGCGGGCGATGCGAGGCTGCTCGGGCCGGAGGAGGGTGCCGGGTTCTGGCAGCCGGTGCCGGCCAACGGCCATGTGCGCACGCTCTTCAGTGACACCACGGTGCGCAGCGACGCCCGCTTCGCCATGGGCACGCAGACCGTCGCACCCGGCTGCTTCATCCGCGAGCACACGCACGACCGCAACGAGGAGATCATCTACGTCGTCTCCGGGCGCGGGCATCTCCGGCTCGACGGCGAGGAGCGCGCGATCGAGCCGGGCTCGGCCGTGTTCATCGGCCGCGACCGCAGGCACGGCTTCGTCGCTTCCGGCCGCGAGCCGCTGACCTTCGTCTGGTATTTCATGCCGGGCGGTCTCGACGCCTTCTTCGCCGCGATCGGCCGTCCGCGAACGCCGGGCGAGCCGGCGCCCGAGCCGTTCCCGCGGCCGGAAAACGTCGCCGAGATCGAGCGTCGTACCGTCTTCGGCTGGACCGATCCGGATTACCGCAAGGAGGGCTGAGGCCCCGCGGCCTTCGGCGAACCGCCGGGTCCGGCGGAACGTTCGGGCGCATCGAAACGAGGATGCGGAGCGTGTCGGGGTCGGCCGTGCGCGGGCGGTGAGCTCATCGGCCGTTCGCATGGTGTCGCGAGAGCGCGGTCGCGAGGTTGGTGAGGGCGAAGACGAGCACCGCGGCGACGACGATCGAGGGGCCGGCCGGTGTGTCGAGATGGAGCGAGGCCTGCAGGCCGCCGATCACGGCGAGTGCGCCGATGCCGGCTGCGGCGAGCGCCATGGCCGCGGGTCCGCGGACCAGCGGCCGGGCGGCCGCGGCCGGGACGATGAGCATGGCGGTGATCAGCATGACGCCGACGATCTTGATCGCCACGGCGACCAGGAGTGCGAGCAGAAGCGACAGGACGAGCCGGCTGCGTCGCGGATCGCCGCCTTCGGCCCAGCACAGTTCCTCGTTGATGGTGGCGATCATCAGGGATCGCCAGTGCCACGCCAGCAGGGCGAGGATCGCCGCCGTACAGCCCCAGATCACCAGGAGGTCGCCGCGCGAGACGGCCAGCACGTCGCCGAAGAGGTAGCCGATCAGGTCGACCCGCACGCCCTGCAGCAGCGCCAGGGCGACGAGGCCGATGGCGAGGGCGGCGTGGGAGAAGACGCCCAGCATCGTGTCCATGGCGAAGCGGCCGCCGCTCGTCGCGGCCGTGGCCAGCGCGAAGGCGCCGGCGATCGCCAGGACGCCGAGCGTCACCGGCAGGTCGGAGATCAGGGCGAGAGCGATGCCGAGCAGCGCCGCATGGGCGGTGGCGTCGCCGAAATAGGCGATGCGGCGCCAGACCACGAAGCAGCCGAGCGGGCCCGCGGCGAGCGCCACACCGATGCCGGCCAGCGTCGCCCGCATCAGGAAGTCGTCCAGCAGCGTCAAGGGGCTGCGCCGGCCGGCGGGCCGGCGCGCGGGTCGGTCTCCCGTTCGTGCCCCCGATCGGGCCCCCGATCGGGCCCGTGGGATGGGTGCGCGGCGCCCCGGTCCGCCGCGTGGTCTTGCGGGTCGTGGCGATGGTCGTGCTCGTGGCGGTAGAGGGCGAGCGCGCCTCGGGTGCCGCTGCCGAAGAGCGCGCGGTAGGCCGGATGGTCGGCGACGAGGGTGGGTGTGCCCGCGCAGCAGACGTGGCCGTTGAGGCACAGCACGCGGTCGGAGGCTGCCATGACCACGTGCAGGTCGTGGCTGACCATCAGCACGCCGCAGCCGGTCTCGTCGCGCACCGCTTCGATCAGCCGGTAGAAGGCGGCTTCGCCCGGCTGGTCGAGCCCCTGGGTCGGCTCGTCGAGCACCAGCAGCGAGGGGCGCCGCAGCAGGGCGCGTGCCAGCAGCACGCGCTGGAACTCGCCGCCCGAGAGATCGGTGAGCGGGCTGCGGGCGAGGTGATCCACGCTCACCCGAGCCAGCGCCGCGGATCGCGCTTCGCGGCCCTCGGGCCTCCAGCGGGAACGAAGGGACGGGGTGGCCAGTGCGAGAAATCGGTCGACGTCGAGCGGCAGGGTGCGGTCGATCGTCAGTTTCTGCGGGCAGTAGCCGATGCGCAGGTCCGGCGCGCGCTCGAGCGTGCCGGCGTCCGGCCGCACGGCGCCGATCGCCACGCGCAGCAGCGTCGTCTTGCCCGAACCGTTGGGTCCAACGATGGTGACGATCTCGCCCCGCTCGACCTCGAGGTCGACCTCGTGCAGGATCGGCCGATGCCGCGGACCACAGGAGATGCCGCTGGCTCGGAGCAGCGTACGGGTATTCACCGCGTCGGCTGTCGTTGCGAGGTGCTGCGGCATGGTTGCGGTTCGATCGCTTCGGGCATGGCTCGGGAATCGGAGTGCGGTCGTTGATAGGGCATCGGGAGCCGGTGGAAAAGGAACGGACGTGCGTCGGGCGGGACTGATCGCCATTCTCGTGCTGCTCTGGGCGTCGATTCCGGCTCGTGCCGCCGCACCCCTCGTGGTCGCGACGGTGGCGCCGGTCCATTCACTCGTCGCCATGGTTTTGGGCGAGGCGGGCTCGCCCGTTCTGCTCGTTCCGCCCGGGACGTCGCCGCACGGCTTTGCGCTGCGGCCGTCGCAGGCGCGCGCGCTCGACCGTGCGGCGCTGGTCTTCTGGATCGGGCCGGGGCTCGAGAACTGGCTGGTCGGACCGCTGGCGACGCTGGCCGGCGATGCCCGGAGCGTCGCTCTGGCCGACACGCCGGGGCTGGTGGTGTATGCCCGGCGTGCGGGCGGGCGATGGCCGGGCAACGGTCACGAGGACGGGCAGGGGCACGAGGACGCCGACGAGCAGGGCCACGATCACGGATCGGGCGGCATCGGCGATCGTGACATGCACATGTGGCTCGACCCGCGCAACGCTTCGCTCTGGGTCGAGGTGATCGCCGGCGAGCTCGCCCGGCTCGATCCGTCGAACGCGTCGCTCTATGCCGCCAACGCCGCCGCCGCGCGCGCCGGGCTGGCGGCACTGGAGGACGAGATCGCCGGCCTGCTGGCGCCGGTGCGGTCGGTGCCCTATGTCGTGCATCACGACGCCTATCGTTATTTCGAGGAGCGTTTCGGGCTTCATCCGGTCGGATCGCTGGCACTGGGTGACGCCGATGCGCCGAGTGCGGCCCGGGTGCGCGACATCCGCGCACGGATCGTCGAGACCGGCGCGCACTGCGTCTTCGTCGAGCCGCAATTCGCGCCGGCGCTGGTCGATACGGTGATCGAGGGAACGGGTGCGGCCAAAGGCGTG
>JAGREO010000145.1 GCA_020446525.1 Geminicoccaceae bacterium
GCGAGGACGTGGTGGCCGGCATCCGTACGCCGCAGCCCCTGAGCGAAGCGATGGCCGAAGCCGGCGGCAAGCCCGGCACCTCGATGGAGAAGCTGCTGCCGGATTCCTACGCCGAACTGTGTGCCGTCTTCGACCGGCTCGAAGCGCATTATCGCGACATGCAGGACATCGAATTCACCATTCAGCGCAAGAAGCTCTACGTGCTGCAGACCCGCACCGGCAAGCGCACGGCGGCGGCGGCGCTCAAGGTCGCAGTCGACATGGCCGAGGACGGCCTCTTGACCCGCGAAGAGGCGATCGGCCGGGTCGAGCCCGCCTCGCTCGATCAGTTGCTGCACCCCACTCTCGATCCCGACGCCGAGACCAGGGTCATCGCCCGGGGACTTCCGGCCTCGCCCGGCGCAGCGTCGGGTGCGATCGTGTTCAGCGCCGACGATGCCGAACGCCTGGCCGCCGGCGGCAAGAAGGTGATCTTGGTCAGGGTCGAGACGTCGCCGGACGACATCCACGGCATGCACGCGGCCCGCGGCATCCTCACCTCGCGTGGCGGCATGACCAGCCATGCGGCGGNNGTGGTCGCCCGCGGCATGGGCAAGGCCTGTGTCTGCGGGGCCGGCGACATGGTGATCGATCCCGCCGCGAAGACGATCGAAGCGGGCGGCGTGACGCTGAAGGAAGGCGATGCGATCACCATCGACGGTGGAGCCGGGCTGGTGATGCAGGGCGAGGTGCCGACCATCGACCCGCAGCTCTCGGGCGATTTCGCGACGCTGATGGGCTGGGCCGACGGGATCCGGCGGCTGGGCGTGCGCACCAATGCCGAGACGCCGCTCGATGCCAAAGCAGCCTTGCGCTTCGGTGCCGAAGGGATCGGCCTCTGTCGCACCGAGCACATGTTCTTCCAGGAGGAGCGGATCCTCGCCATGCGCGAGATGATCCTGGCATCCGACGTCGAGGGACGGCGCAAGGCGCTGGCCAAGATCCTGCCGATGCAGCGGGCGGATTTCGTCGAGCTGTTCGAGATCATGAAGGGCAAGCCCGTCACCATCCGCCTGCTCGACCCGCCCTTGCACGAATTCCTGCCACGGGACGCCAAGGAGGACGAGGCGGTGGCCGAGGCGGTCGGTGTGGAGGTCCGGCTCGTCCGTCGTCGCGTCCTCGAATTGCGCGAGGCCAACCCGATGCTCGGCCTGCGCGGATGCCGGCTGGCGATCCTCTATCCCGAGATCACCGAGATGCAGGCGCGCGCCATCTTCGAGGCGGCGGCCGAGGTGGGCCGTCGGACCGGCGAGCCGCCGACCCCCGAGGTGATGATCCCCCTGATTGCCACGGCACGCGAGTTCGAGATTCTCAAGGCGCGGGTCGACGCGGTGGCCCGGGCCGTGCGCGAGGAAACGGGCGCCGAGGTCACCTATCTCGTCGGCACCATGATCGAGCTGCCGCGCGCCGCCTTGCGGGCCGCCGAGATCGCCGGGCTGGCGGAGTTCTTCAGCTTCGGCACCAACGATCTGACGCAGATGACGCTCGGCCTCTCGCGCGACGATGCCGGCTCGTTCCTCGACCGCTACGTGCGTGACGAGATTCTTCCGGGCGATCCGTTCCAGACGATCGATATCGACGGTGTAGGCGAGCTCGTGCGCATCGGCGTCGAGCGCGGCCGAAGGGCGCGCTCCGACCTCAAGCTCGGGATTTGCGGCGAGCACGGCGGCGATCCGGCCTCCGTCGCTTTCTGTCACGAGGTCGGTCTCGACTACGTCTCCTGCTCACCCTATCGCGTGCCCATCGCCCGCCTCGCCGCCGCCCAGGCGGCGCTGGCGCCGGCCGAGCGCGACGTGTGAACGGCGGTGTCTGAAGGCCGGGCCGGCCGAGGCGGGCCACCAGACCGGCCGGCCCTGAGGGATCCTCACGACCGCTGCTGCGAGGGCGGTCCGCTCGATCGGCTTGCCGTAGGCGGGAAGGTGGCGCTGGCACGGCTGCTGGCGCGGCTCGATGCGACGCGGCTCGACGGTGAAGCGCTCGATCTGCTCGATGCCGCCTGGCGGGCACCGCGTGCGCAGGTCGTGGGCCTGACCGGACCGCCGGGTGTGGGCAAATCGACGCTCGTCTCGGTCTGCGTGCGGCACTGGCGCCGTGCGGGGCGCCGGGTCGCCGTGGTCGCCGTCGATCCGTCCTCGCGTCGCACGCAGGGTGCCATTCTGGGCGATCGCACGCGCCTCGAGCTCGATCCCGAGGATGCCGGTGTCTTCGTCCGTTCGGTCGCCGCACGCGACCGGCTGGGCGGGCTCGCGACCGTGGTGCTGCCGACCGTCGTCGTGTTGCGCGCGCTCTTCGACATCGTGCTGGTGGAGACCGTCGGCGTCGGTCAGTCGGAGACCGAGATTCGCGACGTGGCCGACACGGTGGTGCTCGCGGTGCAGCCGGCCTCGGGCGACAGCCTGCAATTCATCAAGGCGGGCATCGTCGAGATCCCCGATATCGCGGTCGTCACCAAGGCCGACATGACGGCGCATGCCGACCGCACCCGTCGCGAGCTCCTGTCCGTGCTGCGCGTTCAGCCCGACAAAACGGTCTGGTGTCCGGCGATCGAAACGGTCAGTGCGGCGACCGGCGACGGCATCGAGCGTCTGCTCGAGCGGATCGACGCCCATCACCGCCATCTGACCGCCAGAGGCGACCTCGCGGCTCGTCGTCATGCGCAGGCCTGCCTCTGGCTCGAGACGATGCTGCGTCAGGAAGTGGGCCGGCGCGGGCTGGAGAGTTTCGCCGCGGCGCTGGCCGCGTTGCGTGGCGACATGACCCGCCCGCCGCTGCGCGGGCTGGCGTGGCTGGAGCCCTGACGGATCAGGGACGCGTCATCCGTCGAGCCAGCGCTCGCGATGAGCCGCCACGAAAGCGTCGTCGTTGAGGCCCGGATAGAGGCGATAGACGCGGTCGATCTCCTGCGCCTGGCCCGGTCCCAGGGTCTCGTGCGGATCGAGGCACCATGTGCCCTCGAAGAGACCCTGACGCCGCAACACCTCGTGCAGCCCGGCGATGACGCCCGCATATTCGTTGGCCGCATCGAAGAAGGCGCCGTTGGTGTCGGTGACCGCTGCATCACGGGTCAGCCACGCGCGATCGATCGGGCCCTCCGCCGGCAGGCTCTTGATCTCCTCGACCAGCTCGACCGCGCGTTTCGTCCAGACCGCCCAGTGCCCGAGGAGGCCGCCGACGATGCGCAGGTTCATCCGGTCGCCCGCGGTCTCGACCGGAAAGGGCGTGAGCAGGTCGGCCACGATGTGATCGTCGTTGCCGGTATAGAGCGCGATGCGGTCGGCGGCTCCGGCCCGTGCCACGCCCTGCAGCACGTCGAGCGTACGATAGCGGTTGAACGGCGCGATCTTGATGCCGACGACATTGTCGATCTCGGCGAAGCGCCGCCAGAAGGTCCGGCTCAGATGCCGTCCGCCGACCGCCGGTTGCAGATAGAATCCCATCACCGGCATGATCTTCGCCACCGTGCGGCAATGCACGATCAGATCGTCGACGGCGGCGTCGTTCAGCGCAGCCAGTCCGAGCAGGGCCGCATGGTAGCCCAGCCCGCGCGCCGTCTCGGCCTCGGCCACCGCCTGATCGGTCCGGCCGACCACGCCCGCCACCATGAAGGGCGTCCGCTCGACCCAGCCCGCCGCCTCCTCCATCGCCAGCCGCAGCACCGGCTCGTAGAGCCCCGCTTCACGGATGGCGAACTGCGTGGTGTGCACGCCGACCGCCAGCCCGACGGAACCCGCATCCAGATGATAGCGGCTCACCGCCCGCTGGCGCCGCTCGTCCAGCGTGCGGTGCTCCGTCAGCGCCAGGGGATGGGCCGGGATGACGCCGCCGCGTCGGAAGGCGGCCAGCGCGTCCTTGGGGAGGTCGTCGATCCGCATGGTCGTGCTCTTTCAATAGCTGCCGTCGCGCGTCTCGAAGTGGGTGGGTTTGCCCAGGGACGAGCGTCCCGCCGCCACCCAGTCCGCCGTCCAGTCGATCAGTCGGGCCAGCGGTACGCGCGGATAGCCGAAGAGGCGCTGCTGCTCGTCGGTGTTGACGAGCCAGGCCGTGGGTGCCTCCTCGTCGACGAAGCGGGGGTGCTTGCCGAAGCGCTGGCCGAACGCCCGGGCCAGGGCACGGATGCTCACGACTTCCGGCCCCGAGAGGTTGAGCGGCGTCGTCGGGGTCGTCGCATGGGCAAGGGAGCGCAGCGCGCAGGCATTGGCATCGCCCTGCCAGATCACGTTGACGTGGCCCATCGCCAGCGACACCGGCTCCTCGGCCAGCACCGCTCGCGCGACGTCGTGGAGCACGCCGTAGCGCATGTCGATCGCATAGGAGAGGCGCAGCAGACGACCGGGCGTGCCGTGCAGGCGGGAGAAGTGCTCGAACATCCGCTCGCGGCCGACGCAGGAGTTGGCATATTCGCCGATCGGCGTCGGTGCGGTGTCCTCGCGCGCGCCCTGATGGCGCACGTCGACATAGGGATAGACGCAGGCGGTCGAGAAGGCGGCGATCCGGCTCTGACGGAAATGCGCCGCCACCAGGGCCGGCACGTGCGCGTTCATCGCCCAGGTCATCGGCTGGTCGTCCGACGCGCCGAACTTCATGCCGGCCATGAAGACGACGTTCTCGGTCCGCTCGAGAGCGGCCACCGCCTCGGCGTCGAGCAGATCGCACGCCACCGTCTCGATACCCCAGCCTTCGAGCTTCGTGCGCGAGGCGGGGTCGCTGAAGCGTGCGACGCCGATCACACGCCGGGCCGGATCGGCGCGCTTGGCCAGCCGTGCCAGCGTCGGCCCCATCTTGCCGCCGACACCGAGGATCGTGATCGCTCCCGGCGCTCGGGCCAGATCCGCCGCCAGCGCCTCGCTCGGCCGCGTCATGAACTCCTCGAGCGCCTCCTCGTCGGTGAACGCCGTGGGCATGTCCGTCACGAGTCCTTCTCCAGCATCTCGAAGCGCCAGTCCTCTTCCGCCACGCCCGCCACTTCGTCCGGCCGGTCGACGACGCCCAGGCCCGGAACCTGCAGCGAACCGATCTCGAGCATGCCGTCCCGGATTCGCAAACCGGCCTCGCCGTAGAGCTCGGGATGGTGCCCGAGCGCCCGCCGACGTTCGCCGTCGGTGAGATGATCGAGCCCGTGGAAATAGTGGTGGCCGTTGCGCTCCGCATGCTCGATGCCGAGTGTCGCCACCACCGCCAGATCCGCCTGCAGCGGCACCATGGGCAGGTTGGTGAGGTCTTCCGCCGACAGGAAGTGGCGATCGTCGGCCCGGTCGTGCCGAGCGGCCAGGGCGGCGTTGAGCAGCGATTTGTAGACGCCCTTGCAATTCTTGTGGCTGACGCCGCGATAGCCCAGTTCGATCGCCTCGCGGAACGCCGTGGGCCGATCGTCCGATTCGTCGATCAGGAGCGGCCGTCCGATCGCCCGCCGCTCCGCCGCATCGAGCGGCCGCGCCATTGCCGTGTCGCGATGCAGGGGCTGCTCGATGAAGGCGACCGATCGCCAGAGCGAGTGGAGTTCGGGCGCCGTCCGCACCGCTTCGAAGAACGAGGCCAGTTGTTCGACGGACGAAAACTGCTCGTTGCCGTCGAGCGTGCAGCGTACCGGCCGGCCGTGGCTGGCGATCACGGCGGCGATCCGCTCGAGCCGCGCCCGATCGGCTTCGACGTCGCCCGACACCTTGATCTTCAGCCAGCGCAGCCCGTCTCTCGTAAGATACTGCGCCAGGGTCACCGGCAGGCCGTCGTCCGGCGCCGCATCCGCCTCGCCCGCGGCAAGAGGATCGACGAGGCCCACGGTATGGCGCACGGCCACCCGCGCCGAAGGCCGCTCGGGCAGCGCGCGCTCCAGGTCGCCCTGGCCGAGATCGGCGTGCACCTTCTGCGGCACGATCCCGAGCGCATTCGTTCGCACCATCGCATCGAAGCTCTGCCCGAGATGCCGGCCGGTGGCGTCGATGACCGCCCGCTCCAGCATCGAGGCCGCGAAGGATGCGCCCAGACGCACGAAGCCGTCGGCCGACACCCGACGCTCGATCTCGTCGTAAGTCGCGTCCCACGAACCGAAGGGCGTCCCGGCACCCGCTTCGGAATAGACCGCCCGCGCATGCCGGAGCGCCTGCAGCAGGTCCGCCACGTTCTCCGCCGGTGACTTTTCCGGCCGCTTGTCGAACCATTTGATCGAGAGGAAATCGCCGGCGACGCCGCGTTGCGTGCCGCCGTCCTCGAACGCCACGTCGACCTCGAGCAGGGCCAGCGGTGCCGCCTCCATGGTCACCGATCCGAAGCGGAAGGGCAGACGGGTGAAGAGGTTGCGGATGCGCAGCCGGCTGCCGGTCACCCGCAGGCGCGGCGCGCTCACGATGCCGTCTCCAGCAGTCCGCGAAGGTAACCCGCGGCGAAAGCGGCGGTGGTCGGTCCGTCCGGCTCGTAGACGAAGGGCTCGACCGCCACCGGCCCCTGATAGTCGACCTCGCGAAGCGCCGCGAAGAATGCGGCGAAGCGATCGTCGCCCTGACCCGGTGCCCGGCGGTTGCGGTCGTTCACCTGCACGTGCGCCATGTGGCCTCCGGGCCACCAGCGCCGGACGAGGTCGGCGATGTCCTCCTTCTCGGCGAGGCTGGCCGACGAGGTGTCGATCATCGTGGCGAGCCCCTGCGAGCCGACCGTCTCGATCTCCGCCACCGCCTCGGCGATGGTGTTGACATAATCGGTCTGATCGTCGCTCAGCGGCTCGAGACAGTAAGTAAGGCCGGCCGCGGCGGCGCGCTCGGCGGCATGGCGCAGGCATTCGCGCGCATTCGCCCGGGCGGCCTCGGGTGATGTCGCCTGCGCCAGCAGCCGCTGTCTGGGCGAGCCGTGCACCAGAACCGTCCCGCCCATGGCCGCGCAGACATCGACCAGCCGCAACAGCAGGTCAACGGTGCGCCGGCGGACGTGCGCATCGTCGGTGGTGATCGAGAGACCTTCGGGTGCGATCAGGAGCCAGTGCAGCCCGGTGACGGCCAGACCATGATCGGCCGCCACGTGGCGCCATTCGTGCGCCTGCTCCTCTCTCAGGGTCGAGGGATCGTCGCAGAGGGTGAAGGGGGCGATCTCCAGTCCGCCATAACCCAGGGCTGCCGCCATGCGGCACTGTTCGGCGAAGGTACGTTCCCGCAGCACCTCGTTGCACAGGCTCAAGAGCACGAGCGGTCAGCCTCCCGGCAGACGGACGAAGAAGAGATGCTGGAAGACGTAGCCCACCACGAGGCCGGTCGCCAGTGCGACCAGCGCCGCCGTCACCATCGCCCGCAGCCCCGGCCGGCGGCCCTCCATCATCGCTTCGGTCGAGACGATGAAGACGAAGACGAAGAGCGGCGTGGCGATGCGAAAGGGCACCAAGGGAAAGAGCACCAGTGCATAGACGAGGGTGAGCGCCAGCGTCACGAGCGTCCGGCGCACCGCGGCACTGCGGCGCCAGTCCATCGCGTCACCGCCGGCGCGCCACCCGCCGCGCAGGATCGAGCGCAGCAGGATGACGAGCCCGCAGGCGGCGATCGCGACGCCCAGCAGGCCCGGCACCAGACCGGGCACGGTGTAGGGATTGACCTTGAGATTCTCCAGCCGCGGCAGCCGCAGACTCTCGACCAGCACCGCCACGCCGAACGCCGTCAGCAGGATCGACGAGAAGAAATCCAGACGATCCATCGAGGAGCGCGGGGCCGGGGCACTCACGATGTCTTCTCCCATCGGCCCGTGAGCTTCGTGAAGATGCGCCGCACACCGGGCATGGTCAGGACGATGAAGACGAGGGCGGTGAGCCAGAGCACCGCACTGATCGGCCGGGTGAAGAACGGCGTCAGGTCGCCGTCGGAGAGCACCAGCCCGCGCCGGAGGTTCTTGTCGAGGATGTCGCCCAGCACGATGCCCAGGATGAGCGGCGCCATGGGATAGTTCAACTCGCGCAGGAGGAAGCCCAGAACGCCGAAGACGATCATCACGCCCACATCGAAGGTGCGGCTGGCGATGGCGAACGCACCGACCGTGCAGAGCACGAAGACGATCGGCATCAGCCGTTCGCGCGGCACCCGCAGCACCAGCAGCAGCGGTCGGGTGAGCAGGAGGCCGAGCGCGCCCATCGCCAGGGTCGCGGCGAAAACCATCGCCACGACCGAGAAGACGAAGTCCGGGAACTCGACCATGATGAGCGGTCCCGGGCGGATGCCGTGGATGATCATCGCCGCCAGCAGCACCGCGGCCGGTGCGGAGCCCGGCACCGCGAGCGTGAGGACGGGGATCAGGGCACCCGGCACCGCGGCATTGTTGCCGGTCTCGGCCGCCAGCAGGCCCTCGACGGAGCCCTTGCCGAACGCGCTGCCGTTCTTCGAGGTCTGCCGGGCCGCGGCATAGGAGGCCCAGGAACCCATATCCTCGCCGACGCCCGGCACCAGGCCCATGAAGGTGCCGATCAGACCCGAGCGCAGGGCCGTCATCTTGTAGCCCCAGGCCTGGCGTACGCCGCTCCACACGCTGTCCACCTTCGAGCGCACGACCTCGTACGCCTCGTGCCGCATCACGGTGAGGATCTCGGCGAAGCCGAAGGCGCCGACCATGGCCGGCAGGAGGCCGATGCCGCCGGCGAGATCGGTCGAGCCGTAGGCGAAGCGGGGCACGGCGTGGATGCCCTCCTGGCCGATCATCGCGACGAAAAGGCCCAAGAAGCCGGCGAGCCAGCCCTTGATCGGATCGTCCAGTGCTGTGAGTTGCCCGGCGACGAGCACGCCGAAGACCGCCAGCCAGAAGAACTCGTATGCGCCGAACGAGAGGGCGAATTCTGCGAGCAACGGTGCGATCAGGGCCAGCGCCACCATGCCGATCATGCTGCCGACTACCGATCCCGTGGTGGCGATCGCCATGGCCGAGCCCGCCTTGCCGGCGCGTGCCAGGGGAAAGCCGTCGAGCGAGGTCGCGGCATTGGCCGGCGTGCCCGGAATATTGAGCAGGATGGCGCTGCGCGAGCCGCCATAGATGGCGCCCACATACATGCACACCAGAATGAGGATCGCCCGCTCGGCCTCCATCTGGAAGGTGAGCGTGGTCATCAGCGCGACACCGAGCGTCGCCGTCAGACCCGGCATCATGCCGACGACGATCCCCAGCAGCGTCGCCCAGAGCACGTCGATCAGGGCGGTACTGGTGACGATCCCGATCAGCGCCGAAAGGAACGACGAGAGCCCGTCCATCGGTTATCGACGAAGAGAAGAGCCCCGGGCCCACCCTTCGACCCGCGTCGGCTCGAAGGGCTCATGGCCGGGGCTTTGCCGTCGCACGCGGCCGGTCAGGGCCGCTCGAAGCCGAGCGTGCTCGGATCCTCGGCGATCTTGCCGCCGTCGAACAGCAGGAACACGTTCTGCGTCACCGCCGGCATCGCGGCTTCTTGCGCCGCCTCGCCGTAAGACGGATCGAGAATGGCGCCACGATTGGCGGCGTATTTCTTCATCGCCTCGGAATTGGCGACCTCGTCCCAGATGCCGTCCATCGTTTCGATCACCTCGGCCGGCGCGTCGGCCGGGATGAAGATGCCGAAATAATTGTTGGCCGTCTGCAGGTCCGGCAGCCACTGATTGATCGACGGCACCTCGCCATAGCCCTCGAGCTCTAGCGGTTGTGCGGCCAGCACGGCCAGGGGCTTGATCCGACCGGCCCGGATCATCTCCGCCTGCTCCGACGCCAGTTGCGTGGTCAGTTGGGTCTCACCGGATACGGCCGCGAGCACGGCGGGATTGCCGCCGTCATAGGTGACGTGACGATATTCCACGCCGGCCGCCTGGGCGATCGCCTCCATGGCGTTGTGGCCGCCCGAGGTGACGCCGGCCGTCGCGACCGTGACCTCGCCCGGCTTCTCCTTCATCGCCTCGATCAGGCCGCCGAAATCCTCGAAACCGGCGTCGGGATTGGCGCCGACGATCGCGACGTTGGCGATGTGCAGATAGAGGCGCCAGTCGCTCATCGGCACGTCGAGCATGCCGAGCGCCTGATACGAGCCCAGATCGAGCGCCGCACCCGCCGCCCAGGTCAGGCCGTCGTGTGGCGCTTCCCAGGCGCCCGTCGTGCCGACCGAGCCCGCGGCACCCGGCTGGTTGACCACCACCACCGTCTGGCCGAGCGCCTTTTCCAGCTCGCCCGCCAGCACCCGGGTGACGCTGTCCGTCGAGCCACCCGCCGCCCACGGCACGATGATGGTCACCGGCTCCTGCGGCTTCCAGGCGTTGTCCTGTGCCGCCGCCGGCAGGCTCGCCGTCGCCAGCCCGAAGGCGGCAAGGACCATGGTCCATGTGCGCATCATATCGTCACCCTCCCTGGTGGATCAGCCTCGTATCGACGATGGGCAGCATGCGCGGCTCTGTCAACGTAGCGGACGAACGGTCACGGTGCCGCGGCACCATACGGCACGTTGCCGCCGCCATAGCGCCGGACCCGCACATTGGCCTGCTCGGCATGGCCGACGAAGCCTTCGAGCATACAGAGTCTCGAGCAATAGGCGCCGACCTTCGCCGCCGCCTCGTCGGTGGTGATCCGCTGATAGCTGTGGGTCTTGATGAACTTGCCGACCCAGAGGCCGCCGGTGTAGCGGCCGGCCTTCTTGGTCGGCAGGGTGTGGTTGGTGCCGATCACCTTGTCACCATTGGCGACGTTGGTCCGCGGCCCCAAAAAGAGCGCACCATAAGAGTGCATGTGCTCGAGGAACCACTCGTCACGGTCGGTCATCACCTGGACGTGCTCCGATGCGATGTCGTTGGCCACGGCCAGCATCTCGTCATAGCTGTCGCAGACGATCACCTCGCCATAGTCGCGCCAGCTCGCCGACGCCGTCTCGGCGGTCGGCAGGATCGCCAGCAGCCGGTCGATCTCGGCCAGCGTATCCTCCGCCAGCCGGCGTGAATTGGTGATCAGCACGGCGGGGGAATTGTAGCCGTGCTCCGCCTGGCCCAGCAGGTCGGTGGCGCACATCTCCGCATCCACCGTCTGGTCGGCGATCACCATGGTTTCGGTCGGCCCGGCGAAGAGATCGATGCCGACCCGGCCGAAGAGCTGCCGCTTGGCTTCGGCGACGAAGGCGTTGCCGGGACCGACCAGCATGTGCACCGGCTCGATGGTCTCGGTGCCGAGCGCCATCGCACCCACCGCCTGCATGCCGCCCAAGACGTAGATCTCGTGCGCGCCGCCCAGATGCATGGCCGCCACGATCGCCGGGTGCGGCTCGCCCTTCTGCGGCGGTGCCGAGGCGACGATCCGCGGCACGCCGGCGACGTTGGCGGTCAGCACCGACATGTGGGCGGAAGCCACCATCGGGAACTTGCCGCCCGGAACGTAGCAGCCGACCGACTGGACCGGGATGTTCCTGTGGCCGAGGATCACGCCGGGCATGGTCTCGATCTCGATGTCCTGGAGCGCGCTCTTCTGCGCCTCGGCGAAACGCCGGATCTGGGCCTGCGCGAAGCGGATGTCCTCCATGTCGCGGCGCGACACCCTGGAGACCGCGGCCTCGATCTCGCTCTGCGACAAGCGGAACGAGGGCGGATCATACTTGTCGAACTTGCGCGAGAGCTCGCGGATGGCGGCATCCCCGCGCTCTTCGATGTCGGCGAGCGTCGTCTCGACGATCCGGCGCACCTTGGCATCGTCCTCCGCCCGATCGGCCTCGGCCTTGCCCTGCTTGAGATGTTCGATCATGCCCTCATCCTTCTATTCCGACCGTCACTCCAGAAACCGCACGACGCCCACCGTCAAGGCCGGAAAAGCGATCACCGCCGCCAGGGCCGCCAGCTGCAGCACTACGAACGGTACCGCGCCGGTATAGATCGTCTGGATCGGCAGCTCCGGCGGGGCCACGCCCTTGACGTAGAACAGGGAGAAACCGAAGGGCGGGGTGATGAAGCTGGTCTGCAGGTTGACGGCGATGGCGATGGCGAACCAGACCAGCTTTTCCGTCGCGTCCAGTCCGAGTCCGAAGTCCAGCTCCATGACGATCGGCGCGAAGAGCGGCAGGACGACGAAGGTGATCTCGATCCATTCGAGAAAGCAGCCCAGCACGAACAGCACCACCATGAAGATCATCAACACGCCGTAGGCGCCAAGGCCCGTGTCGCTGACCGCATCGCGGATCAGATCGTCGCCACCGATCTGCTTGAACACGCCCGAGAAGACGGTGGCGCCGATCAGCACGAAGAAGATCATCGCGTTGACCCGGCCGGTCTCGCAGACCACCTCCTTCAACGCCTCCCAGGTCAGGGTGCGCGCCAGGACCGCCAGCAGCGTCGCACCGATGGCGCCCAGCGCCGCGGCTTCCGTGGGCGTGGCGACGCCGGCGATGATCGAGCCGAGAACGACGACGATCAGCACCACGGGACCGCTCAGATCGCGGAGAACTTCCCTCGTCGCGGCCCAGCGGCTCTCGGCTTCGGCGCGCGCCACGGCGGGTGCCGAAGCCGGCGAGAAATGCGCCAGCACCAGTACGTAGCCGACATAGAGGAAGCCCAGCAGCAGGCCGGGCAACAAGGCGGCCTTGAAGAGATCGCCGACCGAGACCTGCAGCATCGAGCCCAGCACCACCAGCATGATCGAAGGCGGAATGAGAATGCCGAGCGTGCCGGAGGCCGCGACCACGCCCGTCGCCAGCCGGGCCGAATAATTCTCCTTGAGCATCACGGGCAGCGCCAGCACACCGAGCATCACCACCGAGGCGCCGACGATGCCGGTGGATGCCGCGAGCACGATGCCGAGCACGGCCACGGCGATGGCCAGCCCGCCGCGTACGCCGCCGAGCAGGCGTTCGAGCGAGTAGAGCAGATTGCGCGCGACGCCGGAACGATCCAGCATCAGACCCATGAAGACGAAGAGCGGCACGGCGAGCAGCAGCCAGTTCGCCATCACGCCGAAGATGCGCGAGACGGCGAGCTGCAGGGTGAAGACCGGCGCACCGCTCAGCAGGAGGAACAGTACGCCGAGCCCACCCAGCACGAAGGCCACCGGATAGCCGGTGAAGATCCCGAGCATGAGACAGACGCCCATGGCGATGGGCAGCGCGTCACCTTCCATGGCCGTCAGCCTCCAACGAGGTGCGCCCGACCGTCGCCTTGGCGATCGCCGGGATCGTCGCCGCCTTCGTCGAAATCGTCGATACCGCGCAGCCGCAAGGCGTTGCGCAGGATGCGCAGCACGCCGGTCGCGGCCAGCAGCGAGAAGCCGATCGGCACGAACATCTTGATCAGCCAGCGATGGGTCATACCGTCCTCGTTCGAGCGCTCACCGGTGGTAAAGGCCAGCTCGACCAGCGGCAGCGAGCGGTCGATCAGCATGATGCAGAGCGGCAGAAGGAAGATCAGATCGCCCAGAATCTCGACGACGAGCGTCGTGCGTCGCGAGAAGCGCTGCGAGAACACGTCGACGCGCACGTGCCGGTCGGCCTGCAGGGCATAGGCGCCGGTCAGCATCAAGAGGATGCCGAAGAGATACCATTGCAGGTCGAGAATGCTGTTGAGGGTCAGCGCCGCGCCGAACAGCGGAACGTCGCCTTCCCACGTCATGAAGTGGGTGACGCGAAAGAAGCTGCCGGCGATCGTCACGAGGACGGCGAGCAGGATCGGGATGAGCAGCCAGGAGGCCATCCGTCCGATCCAGGCGATCACCGCCAGCGCACGATCGAGGCCGGCCGCGAGACGATGCAGTGAGGAGTCGTTCAAGGGGTCGGGCTTTCGGCGGTCGGGAGGGGGCGCGGCGTCGAAGCGCGACACCGCGCCCGTCTTCCCCGGCTCAGCGTCGCTCAGTTCAGGCCGGCCGGCATGGTCTGGAGCTCGAACCAGGGCTCCATCCGGGCGATGTGCGCCTGCAGGCTCTGGTGCGCCTCGTCGATCAGCGGGTGCTGCTTGCGGTTCTCCTCGAGCACGGTCTGCCAGACGCCGTAGAGCTCGCGGATCAGATCCTCGGGAAATTCACGGACCTCGAAGTCCCCGTCCGCCTTCATCCGCTCGAGCGCGTCGATCTGCAGCGGGACGATGTCGGACATCGACCGCTGCACGGTGACGCGACAGGCGAGCTCGATCTGCTGTCGCTGGTCTTCGGTCAGTTGATCCCAGTAGCCCTTGTTGACGACGAAAGAGTTCCAGGTCGTCGACTGGTGCCAGCCGGGAAAGTAGTAATACTTCACAAGCTTGTAATAGCCCTGACTTTCATCCACCAGAGGAGAGGAATATTCCGTGGCGTCGATGCGGCCGCGCTCGAGCGCCAGGTAGATCTCGCTGCCGGGGATGCTGATCACCGAAGCGCCGAGTTTCTGCAGCACTTCGCCGCCCCAGCCGCCCATGCGGATCTTCATGCCGTCGAAATCGTCGAGGCTGTCGATCTCCTTGTTGAAGTAGCCACCCCCTTCGCGCGGCATCGGATTGCACGGAAGGACGCGCACGCCCAGGGGCTCGACGCCCTTGTTGAGAATGGCGAGGCCGCCGCCGGACCACATCCAGGAGACCAGGATCTCGGTCGACGGGCCGAAGGGCGTACCGGCGAAATATTTGCCCACCGGGACCGTGCCGCCGAAGAAGCCGAGCCAGGTAAAGGCGGCGGGCACCGCGCCGGTGGACACGGCGTTGAGGATTTCCGGGACCGGCACCATTTCGCCGTCCTCGTGGAACTCGAGTTCCACGGTTCCGCCGGTCGCCATCTTCACGTCCTCGGCGAACTGCATGGCGATTTTTCCCAGATAGGAGTTTCGCGCCATGTTGGTGACCATGTCCCACTCGTGCGCCTCCTGCGCCATGACCGGCGTACATAGCGGCGCCGACCCGACGGCTGCGGCGAAGACCGCCGCGCACAGGCTTCGAGGCAGGTTCATCGGCATGACGTCGTCTCCCTTTTTTCGTTGCTGTTCACCGCCAGCCCGGATCGGCGGGCGCTTCGAGGTGACGACTGCCATACCAGCCACTGCACGCGTGTGCAATTGGCTTGGCGGCCGGTCATGGGGATCGGGTCGAGCTTCGGAGGATCAGGCGGCCCGGGATCAGACGGTGGACGGGCGGTGCTTCGGCGTCGCCGCGCAGGTCGTCGAGCAGGTCGAGGGTAACCTCGATCATGCGGTTGCGGCGCTGGCGCACGGTCGTCAGATCGAAGGACGGCCAGCCCGCCATCGGCACGTCGTCGAAGCCGACCACGGCCATGTCGTCCGGCACCGACAGGCCGTGCGCGTGACGCAGGGTGTCGAGCACGCCCATGGCCATGATGTCGTTGGCGCAGAAGATAGCGTCCGGACGTGGCTTCGTGCGCAGCAATCGCGTGGCGGCGTCGCAGCCTCCCTCATAAGTATAGCCACCGCTCTCGACCCTGGGCGCGGGCAGGCGTCGTTCGGCCAGCCGGTCGGTGAAACCGGCCTGTCGATCGCGATTGGTCGAGGCGTTCGCCAGCCCGGCGACATAGGCCGGACGCGCATAGCCGCATGCCGCCAGGTGATCCGCCACCGCCCGACCGCCCGCCACATTGTCCGTCTGGACCGAAGAGGCGGCGGAGAGCGTGACGGCCCGATTGAAGAAGATCACCGTCACCCCGGCGCGCCGGCAATCGTCGACCGCCGCATTGCTCATCCCGCTCGCCGTCACGATCAGCGCATCGACCCGATAGCGCAGCATGGCCCGCACACCGTCGGCGACCGCCTCGATGTCGGCGGCGACGTGGCACATGACCCTGAGATCGCGCTGCTGCAGCCGCTCCATGAAACCGGCCGCCACCGCAGGGTAGAAGGGGTTTTCGAGCCCGCCCATCACCAGGCCCACCGTGTCGCTGCGTCGCGAGATGAGGCTGCGGGCGAGTGGATCGACACTGTAGCGCAGCTCTTCGGCCGCCGCCCTGACGCGCGCCGCGGTCACCGGATCGATGCTCGCACCCGGCGTGAAAGTGCGGCTCACGGTCGAGCGGGACACGCCGGCGAGCCGCGCGACGTCGGCACTCGTCGGGCCGCTGACGCTCCTGCGCCGGCTCTTCGGCCCGCCGTCGTCGAACGGCGCGTCGTTCATGGCGCTCTCCCTGCAAGCTCTTCGAGCCTCTGGTCGCACGCCGCCCCGATCTAGGCAATCGCGGCCGGTCTGGCCCGCCGCGCCGACGATGCTATGCTGTCGGGACATCGAGCGAGGAGACGATCATGGCAGCGACGCCGCCTATCTGTGATTTCGGCTGGAGGGCCCCCGATTTCGAGCTGCCGGGCGTCGACGGCAAGACGCATCGTCTGGCGGACCTCAAGGGCCCCAAGGGCACCGTCGTCGTCTTCATCTGCAACCACTGTCCCTACGTCAAAGCGATCGCCGATCGTCTGATCCGTGACGCGAACGACCTTAAGGCGCTCGGTGTCGCCTTCGTTGCCATCTGCTCCAACGACGCACGCAGCCATCCCGAGGACTCCTTCGAGAACATGCGTGCCTGGGCCGAAGAGAAGAAGTTCCCCTTTCCCTATCTGCACGACGAGAGCCAGGCGGTGGCGCGTGCCTACGATGCCGTGTGCACGCCCGACTTCTTCGGCTTCGACGCCGATCTCGGCCTGCACTATCGCGGACGGCTGGACGCTTCGCGCACCACACCGGTCGAGGGTGCACGGCGCGATCTCTACGAGGCGATGAAGCAGGTGGCCGAGACCGGGCACGGGCCCAGGGAGCAGATCGCGTCCATGGGCTGCTCGATCAAGTGGCGCGCCGGCTGAAGACGGGGCCGTTCAGCGCCGGTCGGCCACCAGCGTGACACCGCGCGGCGCCAGCTCCAGCCATACCGATGCGCCCGGCTCCAGCGCCCGGTCGACATAGCCGTCGACGACGAAGAGCTCGCCCAGCGGACCCTCGATCTCGTATTCCATGTGCGAGCCGAGATAGGCCGCCTTGGCGATCCGCACCTCGAGCGCGTTGTCCCTTCGCTCGAGCCCCAGATGCACCGCGCGGGGCCGGACGGCCAGCAGCGCCGGGCCCGCATCGAGCCCGCGGGCGGGAAGATCGAGCTCGAGCCCCGCCGCATCGACGAGCGCGCGCCCGTCCGCCACCCGCTCGATCCGCGCGGTGACCAGATTGGCGTCGCCGATGAAGTCCGCGACGAAGCGCGAGACCGGGGCTTCGTAGAGCTCGCGCGGGGTGCCGATCTGGGCGATGACGGCGTCGTTCATCACGATGATCCGATCGGAGACCGCCAGCGCCTCCTCCTGGTCATGGGTCACGTAGACCGCGGTGATGCCCAGCTTCTGCTGCAGCTCGCGCACCTCTTCGCGCACCCTTCGGCGCAGCTTGGCGTCGAGATTGG
>JAGREO010000146.1 GCA_020446525.1 Geminicoccaceae bacterium
CGCCTGCCGATCCGCGTCGAGCTGGACGCGCTGCGCCGCGAGGATCTCGTGCGCATCCTGAAGGAGCCCGAGGCGAGTCTGGTCCGCCAGTACATCGCCCTGCTCGCCACCGAGGACGTCACGCTCGAGATCGACGACGAGGCGATCGACGAGATCGCCGGGCTGGCGCACGACATCAACGGCCGGGTCGAGAACATCGGCGCGCGCCGGCTGCAGACGGTGATGGAAAAACTGGTCGAGGACATCAGCTACACCGCCTCCGACCGTCGCGGCGAGACGCTGCACATCGACCGCGCCTATGTCGGCCGTCAGGTGGGCGACCTCGTCGAAGGCGCCGACCTCTCCAAGTTCATCCTCTGACGGTCGGCGAGACCGGCGGCCCGTAAAACGCGGGCAACGCGGGACGGTAGATCGCCCTGTAGGGTGCCAGAGATACGAACGCATCACCTAAGGTTGAGCTGCATCGTATTCCCGTACATCTCCAGTACATAAGCAGCCGGTCAATCCGTCTTTTCGCGCCGCGGGTCCGTCCGGTCGCCGAAGATGGGCGGCGATCCGGCCATCGCGCCGGTTCCGCTGATCCATCGATGCGCGCGGTGACGCCCGCGCCCGCGACACCACGAGACGGGAGAAAGAGGTGCCGGGGCCACGGGTGTCGTCTTGGCCGATCGCCTGGGGCCGTGCGCGCGACGTCGTGGCGGGCCCCGGGGCGTGGCTCGCTGCGCCGGACCGGGCGGTCACGCCCCGGCTGTTGAGCAATCTGCAGATCCTCCGGGCTTTCGCCGCGCTGAACGTCGTCTTCTACCACGTGATCGTCACGTCGCGTCTCTACGGCCAGCCGGTCGATCATATGGCTTTCCTGCAGGACTGGGGACAGAGCGGCGTCGATCTCTTCTTCGTCATCAGCGGCTTCGTCATGGTCCACGTGCAGGCACGGGCACCCCGCTCACCCGCGGCGTTTCTCGCCGGCAGGATCACGCGGATTGCTCCGGTCTACTGGGGCCTGACCCTTTTCGTCGTCGCTCTTTATTACCTCTGGCCGGCGGTTTTCCGCGACATGCCGATGTCGTGGGAGAATGTCCTGACCTCGCTGCTCTTCGTCTCCCGCTGGTTCGGTCATGAAGAGCCGCTGATCTACCTGGGCTGGACCCTCGAATACGAGATGCTCTTCTATGCCGCCTTCGCGCTGGGCATCGCATCGGGCGACGCGGCGTTGCGCCTGGCGCTGGTGACCCTGATTCTCGCCGGCGCCGTAGCGTCGGGTACGGTCGGCCCGATGGCGTTCGAGTTCGTCTTCGGCATGGTCATCGGCCATCTGTCGATCCGGTGGGGTCGTTTTCCGAACGCGACCCTGCTGGCGCTCCTGGGCTCGATCGCGCTTGGTGCCAGCATCTTCGTCGAGACCGACTGGGATCGCCTTCTGGTCTGGGGGGTGCCGGCAGCACTGATCGTCGCCGCGGCGGCGGGCGCGCGGCAATGCGCGCAGCCGCTGCTGGTCCTGCTCGGCGACGCGTCCTACAGCATCTATCTCGTGCAGATCCTGACCATCGCCGCCTTCTACCGGGCGTCTCCACACCTGCTGTCCTGGGTCGATTACGACCTGCTGGCGCTGTTCTGTCTGGTGTTCACCGGCGCGTTCGGCGTCGTCGTACATCTTTGCATCGAGCGGCCGATCACCGCCCTCGTGCGTACGCGAACGATCTTCGCCTCGTAGCATCCGGCTTCGTCGCCGCGACCTTTTGCACCAACCGGCAGGCATCACCATTGCCGCCGGACCCTTTCGGTCGATCTGACACGAGACACCGGCGCACGATCGAGGGTCGGTCGTCTGTGGCGGAGCAACAAGAGGACGGGACGTGGCGGCATATCTCAACGGGCTCGCCTGTGCGGTGCCGCGGCACGAACTGCCGCAAAGGCTCGTCCAGCACGAGGCGCGGGCGATCTTCGCCACGGGCTATCCGCAGATCGACAAGCTCATGACGACCTTCGCCACCGCCGGCATCGAGCGGCGCTACTCGGTCGTTCCGCTCACATGGTTCGCCGGGCCCAAGAGCTGGCGCGAGCGCAATGATCTCTATCTTGAGACGGCGACGGCCCTCTTCGTCGAGGTGGCGAGAGCGGCGCTCGACGATGCGGGCTGGCGGGCCGATCAGGTCGATTGCGTCGTCGGCGTCTCGTCGACGGGTGTCGCCACCCCGACCCTGGATGCCCGTGCTTCGAGTGCGCTCGGCCTGCGCCCGGACGTGCGGCGCGTCCCGCTCTTCGGGCTCGGATGTGCGGGCGGTGTCACGGGCCTCTCGGTCGCACAGGGGCTGGCCGCGGCACGGCCGGGATCGAAGGTGCTGCTCGTGGTGGTGGAGACGTGCAGCCTCTCGTTCCGCGCCGATCGCCTGCAGAAAGCCGACATCATCGCCGCCGTGCTGTTCGGCGACGGTGCGGCGGCGGCCTGCGTCTCGACCATCGCTCCGACGGACGGGCTTGCCCTGGTGACGCTGGGCGAAGGGATCGAGCACACTTGGCCCGACACGCTCTCCATCATGGGTTGGGACGTCGACGATGCGGGGTTGGGGGTGGTGTTCGACCGGTCGATTCCCGATTTCACCCTGCGCCGGTTCGCCGATGCCGTGGACGCGGCCTTGCGGGCGTCCGGTGACGAGCGTGCCGCGATCGACCGCTTCGTCTGTCATCCGGGCGGGCTCAAGGTGATCGAGGCGATCGAACGCGCGCTCGATCTCGGCCCGGGCCGGCTCGATGCCGAGCGGCAGGTGCTCCGCCGGTTCGGCAACATGTCCGCGCCGACCGCACTCTTCGTTCTCGAGACCGTGCTGGAGCAACGAACCGCCGGACGCATGCTGCTCTGCGCACTCGGTCCGGGCTTCACCGCCTCCTTCGTGCCGCTGATGGTCGAAGCACCAATCGCGTCGCCGGAACGGGCCCGCGAGCCGGCCGTGGTCGACGAACCTACGTGATGAGCGGGAGCGGTGTGGCGAGCGGCCTGCTGCTCGGCTTCGTCATCGTCCAGCGTCTGGCCGAGCTGGCGCTAGCACGACACAATACGGTGCGCCTTCGCGCCCGGGGTGCGCGCGAGGTCGGCTCGACGCACTATCCGGCGATCGTCGCCCTGCACGTCGCATGGCTCGGCGGGCTCGTCCTGTTCGGCTACGGGCGGACCGTCCAGCCCTTCTGGCTCGGCGTCTTCGTGGTGCTCCAGGCGTTGCGGGCCTGGATCCTCGTCTCACTCGGCCCCCGCTGGACCACGCGGATCCTCGTGCTGGACGAGCCTCTGGTGGCGCGCGGCCCCTATCGCTTCATGCGCCATCCCAATTACGCCCTGGTGGCGGCCGAACTCGCCGTGCTGCCGCTGGCCCTCGGTCTGCCGTGGTTCGCGCTGGTGTTCACCCTCTTGAACCTGCCGCTGATGGCGATCCGTATCCGCGCCGAGGACCGCGCGCTGGCCCGTGCGGGGACGACCGGCTTCAGTGGATCAGCGACCCGCCATTGACGTCGACTTCGGAGCCGGTGACATAGGCCGAGAGGTCGCTCGCGAGAAAGAGACAGCAGCCGGCGACGTCCGAGGCGGCACCGGCACGGCCCAGCGGAATGCCGGCCACGATGGCACGGCGCTGCTCGTCGCTCATGCCGGCGGTGATGTCGGTATCGATCAGACCCGGACAGACCGCGTTGACGCGAATCCCGTCCGGCGCCAGCTCGCGCGCCATCGCCTTGGTCAGACCGAGCACGCCGGCCTTGGCGGCGGAATAATGCGGCCCGCCGAAGATGCCGCCGCCGCGCTGGGCCGATACCGACGAGATGTTGACGATCGAGCCCGAGCGCCGTGCGCGCATGTGCGGGATGACCGCCTGGCTCATCTGCAGCGTGCCGCGCAGATTGACGTCCGTCACCGCGTCGTAGTGCTCCGTGCCGATCTCCATGATCTTGAGCGGCTGGCTGATGCCGGCATTGTTGACCAGCACGTCGACCGGTCCCAACCGCTCGCACACCCCGTCGATCGCGCGCCGGCAGGCGCCGGCGTCACGCACGTCGCAGGCCATGCCGAAATGGGCCGGCCCGATATCACGTGCGGCGGCCACGGCCGCGGCCTCGTCGAGATCGAGAAGCGCCACGCGCGCACCATGCTCGGCGAAGAGCCGTGCGGTGGCCTTGCCCAGACCGCGCGGCGACGCCGCACCGGTGACGACGGCGATCCGACCCTCGAGCAGTCCCCTCACGCCAGCCACGCCCGGATCCGGGCGACCACCGCCCGAAGCGAGATGCCGTAGCGGTCGTGCAGGGTCGGCAGGGCGCCGGCGTCGAGAAAGGCATCCGGCAGAGCGATCTGACGAAAGACCGGCGTCACCCCGGCGCGCAGCAGCACGGCGGCGACCGCCTCGCCGAAGCCGCCGGTGATGCCGTGATTTTCCGCGGTGACCACGAGACGGCCGCCTGCCGAGCAGGCCTCGACGATGGCCGCGGTATCGAGCGGCTTCACCGTCGGCACGTGGAGCACGGCGGCGCCGATCCGATCGGCCGCGAGCCGGTCGGCGGCATCGAGCGCGCGCATGGTCATGAAACCGGTCGAGACGATCAGCACGTCGGCGCCCTGGCGCAGCATCTTCGCCTTGCCGAGCTCGAAGCGGTAGTCGTCGCCCAGCACCCGCGGCACCTGTCCGCGCAGAAGGCGCATATAGACCGGACCCGGATGATCGGCGATCGCGCGTGTCGCCTGGCCGATCTCGACCGCGTCGCAGGGATCGACGATGGTCAGACCCGGCACCGCGCGGAAGATCGCCAGATCGTCGGTCGCCTGATGGCTCGGACCGTATCCGCTGGTGAGGCCCGGCAGAGCGCAGACGATCTTCACGTCGAGTTTCTCCTCGGCGATCGCCAGACAGACGAAGTCGTAGGCACGCCGCGCCGCGAACACCGCATAGGTCGTGGCGAACGGCTGAAAGCCCTCGCGCGCCAGCCCCGCCGCCGCGGCGAGCAGTGCCTGCTCGGCCATGCCCATCTGGTAGAAGCGATCGGGATGGGCCCGGGCGAAGACGTCGAGATCGGTGTATTTGGCCAGATCGGCGCTCAGGCCGACGATTGCCGGACGCTCGCAGGCGAGATCGGCGAGTGCGTGGCCGAAGGGTGCGGCGATGGTCGGCCGGCCCTCGGCATCGAGCGAGGCGATCATCGCCGAAGTGGTGCGGCGCGCGCTCACGACGGCATCGCCGCATCGAGCAAATCGAGCGCCTGTCCCCATTCGTCCGGCTCCACGCGAATGAAATGGGTCCGCTCGCGCGCTTCAAGAAAGGGTACGCCCTTGCACATCCGGGTGTCGCAGACGATGACCCTGGGCCGCGGCTCCGTAACCGCGCGCGCCTCGTCGAATGCATCGACCAGAGCGTCCAGATCGTTGCCGTCGACCCGTTGCACGTGCCAGCCGAAAGCCGCCCATTTGGCGTCGACGGGCTCGGCAGAGAGAGTAGCCGTCGACGGACCGTCCGCCTGCTGGTCGTTGAAGTCGACGAGGGCGATCAGATTGTCCAGACGGTGGTGCGCGGCCGCCATCGCCGCTTCCCATGTCGAACCCTCGCCCAGCTCGCCGTCCGACATGAGGTTATAGACCAGCGACGGCGAGTTCTTGCGCTTGAGACCCAGACCCATGCCGACGGCGATGCCGAGGCCGTGGCCGAGCGAACCGCCGCTGATTTCCATGCCGGGCGTGCAGGAGGCCATGCCGGACATCGGCAACCGGCTGTCGTCGACGCCGTAGGTTGCGATCTCCTCCTCGGCCAGCACGCCGGCCTCGATCAGCGCGGCGTAGAGCGCGATGGCGTAATGCCCGATCGACAGCAGGAAGCGGTCACGTTCCTCCCAGTCCGGTTCGGTCGGCCGATAGCGCAGCGCGTGAAACCAAGTGACGGCCAGCAGGTCGGCGACACCGAGTGCCTGGCCGATATAGCCCTGCCCCTGCACCTGTCCCATGCGCAGGGCGTGCCGCCTGATCCGCCAGGCGCGCAACGGCAGACCGACGTTCGAGCCCGCGTGCGGTGTCCCGCTCACGGCACCGCCGGCTGCTGCTGGGTGATGCAATGAATACCGCCGCCGCCCTGCAGGATGACGTCGGCGTCGATCTGGATCACCTGCCGGTCGGGGAAGGCGGCCTGCACCAGCTTTTGTGCCGTCACGTCGGCCGAATCGTCGAAAGCCGGCATGATGACGGCGTCGTTGGCGACGTAGAAATTGACGTAGCTGCGGGTAGCGCGTCGTCCGTCCTCGCGCCGGGCCATGGCGGGCGACGGCAGTGCGATCACCTCGAGCTTGCGGCCTGCGGCGCCCTCGGCCTGCCGCAGGGCGGCCAGATTGGCCTCGAGGCCGGCCCGGTCGTCGGCCGCGGCTCCGGCCGGATCGAGGGCGAGCACCTTACCCGGTGCGGCGAAGCAGGCGAGATTGTCGACATGGCCCGCGGTCTCGTCGTCGATCAGCCCGTGCTCCAGCCAGATCGTGCGGGAGACGCCCAGGGTCCGCTGAAGCTCGGCTTCGACGTCGGTCTTCTCCAGGCTCGGATTGCGTCCAGGATCGAGGATCGAGGCGGTGCAGACGAGCGCGGTGCCCTCGCCGTCGACATGGATGGCGCCGCCCTCGGTGCAGAGCGTGGACGCGATGATCTCTGCGCCGACATGCTCGGCCACCCGCCGCGCCATGCGGGCGTCGCGCGCATGGTCGGGATGGGCGCCGCCCCAGCCGTTGAACCGCCAGTCCACCGCGGCGAGCTTGCCCTCCCGGGTGATCACGAAGGTGGGCGCGGTGTCGCGGGTCCAACTGTCGTCGTGGTCGAGCGGCAGGATCGACATGCCCTGACCGAGCGTGAGCGAGGCATCGGCGGTGAGATCGGAGCGCGCGATCATGGTGACCGGCTCAAAGGCGGCGATCGCGCGTGCCACCTCGGCATAAGCCTGACGCGCGGCCTGCAGATGCGGCCCCCAGAGACTCTCGCGGCAGGGCCAGGCCATCCAGCAGCGCGTATGTGGCGCCCACTCGGCCGGCATGAGCGGGCCCGTCCTCGCGGCCCCGTCGTCGACGTCGCCCAAACCCGCACCTCCCGCTTTGCCGCCTCACCTGCCTTCACAGTCTGCGCGAATTGCCGGCGGTGTACAACAATTCTGCCGTGGGCTTCACCTCGTTCGGGTCGGGCTCTATGTAGGCATCTCGACGAAGACCAGGAGGAAGCCCGATGACGAGTGCCGTGGAACGACGCCTGGAGAATGCCGGCATGACGCTGCCCGAAGCCGCGGCCGCTGCCGGCAACTACGTGCCCTTCACCAAGAGCGGCACGACCCTCTACGTGTCCGGTCAGGTTCCCTTCGAGGCCGGCCGCATCGCGGTCTCCGGCCGGCTCGGCGACGGCGTCTCACTCGAGGACGGGCAGGAGGCGGCACGCATCTGCGCCTTGAACATCCTGGCCCAGGCCAGGGCCGCGCTCGACGGCGACCTCGATCGGGTCGTGCGGTGCCTCAAGCTCGGCGGCTTCGTCGCGGCGACGGCCGAATTCACCGATCATCCCAAGGTGATCAACGGCGCTTCGGACCTGATGGTCACCGCCTTCGAGGACGCCGGTCGCCACGCTCGCTTCGCGGTCGGCGTGGCCTCCCTGCCGCTCGGCGCCGCGGTCGAGGTCGACGCCATCTTCGAGATCCGGTCCTGAGCCTTTTCGAGGCTCCGTCGATCGATCTGGCCGAAGGAATAGCGGCGATCGACGCCGCCGCATGGGATGCCCTGCGACCGACGGCCAATCCCTTCGTTTCGCACGCGTTCCTCGACATCCTCGAGCGCAGCGGTTCGGCTTCCGTGGAAACCGGCTGGCAACCGGTCCATCTCTTGTTGCGCGGTGAGGGCCGGTTGCTCGGTGCAGCACCGCTCTACGTCAAGAGCCATTCCTATGGTGAGTATGTCTTCGACTGGGGCTGGGCGGACGCCTATGAGCGGGCCGGCGGGCGCTACTATCCGAAGCTGCAGTGTGCGGTGCCCTTCTCGCCGGTGCCGGGTCCGCGCCTGTTGAGCCGCGATCATGCCGCCGAGGTCGCGCGCGGCCTCGTCGCGGCCGCCGAGCAGATGCCCGTCTCGTCGCTGCACGTGACCTTCTGCAGTGATCGGGAGGCGGCACTTCTCGCCGAAGCCGGATGCCTGCGCCGTCGGGGGATCCAGTATCACTGGCACAATCGCGGTTATGCCAACTTCGAGGATTTCCTCGGCACGCTGAAGAGTGCCAAGCGCAAGATGATCCGCCGGGAGCGCCGCGAGGTCGAGGCCGCCGGCCTGCGGTTCGATACCCTGACCGGCGCCGAACTGACCCCGGAGGTCATGGACGCGTTCTATCCCTTCTATCGCGCCACGGTCGACCGCAAATGGGGCAGTGCCTATCTCGGTCGCGCATTCTTCCGCATGCTGGGACGCGACATGGCGGACACCGTCGTGCTGGTGACCGTGCATCGGGGTGCCGAGATGGTCGCGGCAGCCCTCAATCTGCGGGACGAGACGACGCTCTATGGCCGTGTCTGGGGTTGTCTCGACGACTACAGGTTCCTGCATTTCGAGACCTGCTATTATCGTGCGATCGACTTCGCCATCCGCCACGGTATCTCCAGGGTCGAAGCCGGAGCTCAGGGACCGCACAAGCTCCAGCGGGGCTACGAGCCCGTCCTCACCCACAGCGCCCACTGGATCCGCGACAAGGCGCTTCGCGATCCCGTTCGGCGCTTCGTCGAATCGGAGTGGCGGCAGTTGCAGGCGCAGATGACCGAATTGCGCGAGCACCTGCCCTATCGCGAGGCCGGCATATCCGACTGAGTTTCGCCGCCGGCGGCGGCGCGTAATGCCGGATCCTCGAGCAAGCGGCGACAAATCTCCTCGTTCGCCGCTTCGAATGACCGAATCGCGCTTTCGATGCTCGTGTCGGCCGCTGGAATTTCGACATGAAGACGCCGATTGAGGATCGGTCGGCCACGGGTGAGGTCGACCAGGGTCGCGATCAGATCGACGGTGACGAAGGCATCTGCCTCGCCCACCACCTGCTCGAATTGCAGGAGCCGACCGTCCAGCGAAAATTGGGCCGTCACGCCGCGCTCGCCGTCGAGCACGAGCGCGAAGGGACCGCGATCGCGCAGACACCGCAGCAACGCACCGCGCACCATGTCCGCCGGCGCCTCCTCGAAGAAGTCGTGCGCATGCCGCTCGATCCTGCGCCCGTCTCGGCCTTGGCGAAACAGGATGGCGCGCTCGCTCTGCAGCAGGCCGCGCGCCGGGAAAGGCTGGACCTCCACCGGCCCGAGCGGTACTGGGACTTCAATGCTCGAAGGCGGCGGCTCGTGCAGACGGTAGAAGCGATCCGGCTCGATCGGCGACCCGCAACCGGCCAGCACGGTGGCTGCGGCCAGAAGTGCCATGCCGAACCGACTATTCGCCACCGCGGGTTCCCCACAAGACGCTGCTCGGGTCACGTTCGAGCGTGCGGGTGAGACGATTGAGACTGGCCGCGCTCTCGTTGATCGAGCGCAAAGCCGGAGGCACCTCGACGGCGAGCGTGGCAATCACACGGTCGAGGCTCTGCAGCGACCGTTCGATCAGCGCGATGTTGGGCGGCGCGGTTACCGGCTGCAGATCGGCGACGCGCGCGCGCAACTCGTCGAGCAAGCGTCCGGTGCCGGCGATCGTCCGTTCGACCTCCGCGAGCGTCTCGACGAGCGCGGGCAAATCGATGGCATCCATGCCCTCCTCGAACGCCTCCATACCGGCCACGCCCTTGTCGACGAAGCGGCGGGCGCCGCTGCTCAGGACGCTCGACGTCTCGTCGATCCGCCGCGCGACGTCGGCGACTGTCCGATCGAGGGCGGCGATCAGGCCCGCGGCGGCCCGGAGGATGCCGTAGGCGCTCTCCGGATCGGTGCCTGCCGTGTCGCCGACGAAAGCGGCCCATCGTTCGGCGGCGACCCGCAGGCTCTCCGCACCGCCGAGCAGCTCGCCTTCGAGTTCGTCCAGGAGACGCTCGAGCCGTCGCTCCAGAGCCGCCACCGCATCGGCCGCGTCCGGTAGGGCCTCCTTCGACGCGACAGCGAAATCCTCCACGGACGTCAGCAGGATAGCGACACGCGAGAGGACCGTCGGCGCGCGCGGATCGTCGGCCACGCGGATCTCGCCGCCCGGGGCGAGTACGTGATCGTCGGATCCGCCAGGTCCGCCGGCCGTCTCGAAGAGGCCGAGACGCGCCTCCACCATCGGCAGCGGCTGAATGACCTGAAGGCGCGTCCGATCGCGGATCAGGTTCAGGGCCGGATCGAGATCGATCGACACGCGAAAACGTATCCCGGCCAATCCCAGCGCCGGCATTTCGGCGTCTATGGCGACGATACGGCCGACCGTGTACCCGGCCACCTGCACCGGCGTGTCGACCCTCAAGCCGTCGACGTCGTCGAAATAGGCATGGTAGGATCGGGTGTCCTGCGCAGAAGCGCCACCGGCGACCGAAGCGAGGAACAGGACCATGGATGCGAAAAGGTGCCACCGCACCGTGCGCTCGCCGATTTCCTTCGACTCCTCCGACCTCGAATTGCCGTTCGACCGGACCATAAGCGACCGGGTGCCGGACCGGCGAGCCTTTTCGCCGGATGCCTTCGAGCCGGATCGGGCTTAGCCTGCTTCGTTCAGCCGATGACACCCTCTTCGCGCAGACGAGCCAATTCCGGCTCGTCGAGCTGCAGCAGTTCGTGCAGCACCTCGTCGGTGTGCTGGCCGAGCGTGGGCGGCGGTCGTCCGTAAGCGGGCGGTGTCGCGGTCATCCTGATCGGGTTGGCGAGCAGCGGCACGGTTCCGTCCTCGCCGCGCGCCTGCCTGCCGGCCTGGTGATGCGGCAATTCGATCTTCATGCCGCGAGCTTCGACCTGCTCGTCCTCGAACACCTGGGCGATGTCGTTGACCGGGCCGCAGGGCACGCCGAGTGCCGACAACCCGTCGACCCATTCGGCCGTGGTCTTGGTCCTGAACGGCGGGATCATCGCCGCGTAGAGTTCCGTTCGGTTCCGCACTCTCAGCGGGTTGCTGGCGAAACGCGGGTCCACGGCCAGAGCCTCGACACCGGCGAAACGGCACCAGCGGCGGAACTGGGCGTCGTTGCCGGCCGCCAGCACCACCTGACCATCGGCCGTGTCGAAGCGCTTGTAGGGGACGATGTTGGGATGCTCGTTGCCCAGGCGTTGGGGCACGATGCCTGAGAGCAGGTAGTTGACGCCTTCGTTCGCCAGCCAGGCTACCTGGGTGTCGAGCAGCGAGAGGTCGATCTCCTGGCCCTCGCCGGTGCGCTCGCGATGACGCAGTGCCGCCAGCACGGCGACGGTCGCATACATGCCGCACATGATGTCGGCGATGCCGACCCCGACCTTCAGGGGCTCGCCACCGGGCAGACCGGTGATGCTCATGAGCCCGCCATAGCCCTGGGCGAGATAGTCGTAGCCCGCCCGCGACGCATAGGGCCCCGTCTTGCCGAAGCCGGAGATCGAGCAATAGACGAGGCCGGGAAACGGCTCCTTCAGGCTCTCATAGTCGAGACCGTATTTCTTGAGCCCGCCCGCCTTGAAGTTCTGCACGAGCAGGTCCGAGCGGGCGATCAGCGCCCGCGCCAGCTCTTGCCCCTCCGGCCGGGCGATATCGATGGCCACCGAGCGCTTGGAGCGGTTGGAGGCGAGGTAGTAGGCGCTCTCGTTGGTCTCGCCGCCGGCCTCGTCGCGAAGATAGGGTGGCCCCCATTTGCGGGTATCGTCGCCGGCCCCGGGCATCTCGACCTTGATCACGTCGGCGCCCAGATCGCCCAGCAACTGGGTGCAGGTCGGCCCCGCCAGAATTCGGGTGAGGTCGAAGACCCGCACGCCCTCGAGCGCTCGTTTCATACTCTTCTCACGGCGATTCCGCTCCCTCCCGATCGGTCCCTCGCACCGAGAAACCTTGCATAGCCGGTGGGTGCCCGGGAGGACAAGACGGTCGGATCGGACCGACCATGGCCCGTTCGCCCCTCGCTCCGCCGTGCAATCGGATGCCTCAGCGCGATTCGAGAGATTTGATTGTTGCGTTCATTTCGAATATAGGGTAGGATCCACCAACCAAATAAGGAAGGGAATCACTCGTGACCGTGCCGGCTTTCGCCAAAGAGATCGGCCACCGCCTGCCATCCATCGACGAGCGAGCATCGGCCAATCATCTTCGTCAAATCCTGGCCGCGCAGACGGCGGGTGAGACCAGATTGCGTGTGCTCGACGAGACGAGCAGGCGACCGACCGAAATAACCCTCACCCCCGGTGTTTCGTCACTGCTGATGGAGTTGCTGCGTCACATCGGACGCGGTGACGCGGTGACGCTCGTGCCGATCGGGCAGATGCTGACGACGCAGCAGGCGGCCGACATTCTCAACGTGTCGCGTCCCTTTTTGATCTCCCTGCTCGACAAGGGTGCCATCCCCCATGATCTCGTCGGCCGACACCGGCGGATCAAGGCGGAGGATCTGTTCGAATACAAGCGGCAACGTGATGCGCGACGAAGCGAGGCGCTCGCCGAGTTGGCGGCGCACGATGCCGAGCTCTTGTGACACTTGTTCGCCAACCGCTACACCGCGTTCGTCGATGCCTGCAGCCTGGCGAAAGTCCTGCCACGCAATCTCCTGCTGACCTTGGCCGAGGCCGAGTTCTTTCGGGTTCGCTGGTCCGCTCCGGTCCTGGCGGAAACCGAGCGTGCCATCGCCGCTATTCTGCTTGGCAAGGACCGTGCCGCAGCAGACGCATCCGCAATTGCGGCCGAGCAGGTCGAGCGGATGCGCCGCGCGTTCGACGATGCGGAGGTCACCGGCTTCGACGATTTTCGCTCCATCTGCAAAGACCTTCCGGATCCCGGTGACGTCCATATCGTCGCCGCCGCCCTGAAGACACGAGCCGCAACCATCGTCACGGAGAATCTCAAGCACTTCCCCGAACGGCTGCTGGTGCCGCTCGACATCGAGGTGCGCACCTCCGACGCGTTCATCGCCGACACGATCGCCCTCGACCCGGGTCGCGCCGTCGCAGCGATCCGCCGCATGCGGGAGAGGTTCAAAAGGCCCGAGAAGACAGCGGGGGCCTTGCTGCTCGACATGGAGGCGACAGGACTGACGACGAGCGTGGATATTCTCCGGTCCTTTCGCGAATTACTCTAGCAGCCGAACCGTAACCATCTCGACGTGTCCGCTTGGCAACAGGATGTGCAGCGTGGCCATACGGTCGAGATGCGGCTTGCGATCGGTGAGCTTCGCAAAGCGATGATGCCTACCGCGCGCGGAACGGTGCCGCGTTGACCCCGTCGCCGCCTGCGGTTCTAATGTGGTCGACGATCAATAGGGAGAGCAGACATGACAGCGATCGCGCGACGTCCCTTGGCGGCCCTGGCCGGATTGCTCGCGGTCGGCCTCGCCGTCGGCGCGGCCCATGCCGAGACCTGGCGGATGGCCTCGAAGATGCCGCCGGACAGTCCCGAGGGGAAGGTTTTCCAGTTCTTCGCCGACAAGGTGGCGGAATATTCGAACGGTGAGCTGGAGGTGAAGGTCTTTCCCAACGAGCAGCTCGGCAAGACCGATGCGGTGATGGAACAGATGCAACTCGGCACCGTGCATCTCTATGCCGAAGGCTCCACCTACATGGACAAGTGGGTGCCGGACATCTCATGGGTCTCGGCCGCCTTCATCTTCGACGATCGCGACCATTGGGTACGGTTCGTCAACTCGGACCTGGTCAAGGGCTGGTACGCCGAGGCGGCGGAGCAGGCCGGGGTGGAGATGCTCGGCGATCCGACCGCGGTGCTGCGCGGCCCCTATCGGGTGATGGTCTCCAACAAGCCGGTCGAAGGGCTCGACGACGTTCAGGGCCTCAAGCTGCGCATGCACCCTGACAAGCTGGCGCACGCCATCTGGACCCATCTGGGCGCCGACGTGAAGACGCTGGCCTGGACCGACGTCTATCAGGCGATCGACAAGGGCATCGTCGAGGCGGTCAACAGCCCGATCGCCCTGGTCGAGAGCATGCGCTTCGACGAGGTCGCGCCGCATATCGCCCGCCACGACGAATATTACCAGTCGATCGGCTTCATGATGAACAAGGAGGCGTTCGACGCGCTACCCCAGCAGCACCGGGAAGCCCTGCTGAGGGCCTATGCCGAGGCCGGCGACCAGAGCTTCGAGGTGATGAACGCCGCTGCCGATGCGTCGATCGCCCGGATGAAGGAGCGCGGCGTCACCTTCGTCGACCTCGACCGGCAGCCCTTCGTCGAGAGCATGCAGGCGTTCTACATGGACATGGAAGCGAAGGGCGAATTGCCCGAGGGTTTCCTCGAGGCGGTCGAGTCGACACGCAACGCCAGTTGATCCGCGCGAGCCGCGGCGGCAAAGGGGCGCAGCGATGGAGGATGAGCGGCTGGTGACGTTCGTGCGCCGCGTCGACACGCTGATGACGCGCCTCGCCGACCTCTTCCTCGTCGCCGCCAATCTCTGCCTGTTCGCGATGCTGGCCGCGACCGCGGCGACGATCATCCTGCGGCCGCTGGGGCTGTCCTTCTACTGGCTCTGGCCCTGGTCGATGCAGGTCTTCGTCTGGATGTCGTTCTTGGGGTTCTTCACCGTCTATCAGCGGCGCAAGGACATCGCCGTCGACTTCGTGATGCGCAAGCTGGGCCCTAGGGCGATGAAGGCCAGCCGCTGGTTCGTCGCCGGGCTCGTGGCGGCGGTGATGATCGTGTTGCTGGTCGAGGCGCCCAAGATCCTCAAGAGCCAGGTGGGCGTGATCGACGGCGTTGTGACGCCCTGGGGTGGCGAGCTCGAGCGCTGGACGCTCTCGGTGCCGCTCTTCGTCTCCTGCGCCCTGATCCTGCTCAACGCATTGCTCGACATGGCCAAGTCCTGGCTCGGCCTCCCCGAGCCCGTGGCCGAGCATCACGTGGGTGACGAGTAGATGACCGCGACCTTGCTCTTCGCCGGCTTCATCCTGCTCATTCTCCTGCGGGTGCCGATCTCGATCGCCATCGGTGCCGCCGTCGTCGCCGCCTTCCTCGCCTCGGACTTCTCGGGCGATCTCTACATCATCCCCCAGCAGATCCTGGACGGGGTGGACAAGCCGTCGCTCGCCGCCGTGCCCTTCTTCATCATGGCCGGCAATCTGATGAACGTGGTCGGCATGACCGACCGCATCTTCGCCTTCGCCTCTTCGCTGGTCGGCCATTTCAAGGCCGGTCTGGCGCAGGTCAACGTGCTCTCCTCGATGATCTTCGCCGGCGTCTCCGGGGCGGCCGTCGCCGATGCCGCGGGGCTCGGAACGATCGAGATCAAGGCGATGAAGGAGCGCGGCTACAGGCCCGAATTCGCCGCCGCCGTCACCGTCTGCTCGTCGGTGGTGGGGCCCCTGATCCCGCCCTCGATCGGGCTCGTCATCTATGCCTTTCTCGCCCAGCAATCGGTCGAGCGGATGTTCCTCGCGGGCCTGGTGCCGGGGGTGCTGGTCGGTCTGTCGCTGATGGCGTTCAACCGGTTCCTGGCGATCCGCGAGAACTTTCCCACCCAGCCCAGGGCCAGCCGTCGCGAGATCCGTGCGCACGCGCTCGACGGCATCCTGGCGCTCGTGGCACCGGCGATCATCCTGGGCTCGATTCTCTTCGGTTTCGTCACCGCGACCGAAGCCGGGGTGCTCGCCTGCCTCTATTCGATCGCGCTCGGGCTCGTCTATCGCACGCTGACCTTCGAGCGCTTCTGGTCGGCACTGACCGACACCATGCTGATGACCACCGTCATCATGATCATCATCGGCTTCTCGATCGCCATGGGCTGGCTGCTCGCGATCGAGCAGGTGCCGCAGCAGCTGGGCGACGCGCTCTTCTCGATCACCGAGGACGAGAACGTCTTTCTGGCGCTCCTGATGGTCTTCGTGATCCTGATCGGCTGCGTCGTCGAGGGCGTGCCGGCCAAGCTGATCCTGGTGCCGATGCTGCTGCCGATCACCGACGCCTACGGCATCGACCGCGTCCATCTCGGCATTATCCTGCAACTGGGCCTTCTGATCGGCATCGTCACCCCGCCCATGGGCATCGGCCTCTATATCATGGTCGAGGTCGGCAAGGTGCCCTTCGAGAAGGTGACCATGGCCTGCCTGCCCTTCATGATCCCGCTGCTGGTCGTCTGGGTGGCGCTCACCTTCATCCCCGGCCTCAGCCTCTGGCTGCCGAACCTGATCCTGGGTCCGGAATAGGGGATCGGAACGAGATGAGCCTGATCATCCATGTGGGCAATGCCCGGGCGCAGTGGTGGAAGGAGCATCTGCAGACGCTCCTGCCCGAAATTCCGTGCCGCTTGTGGAACGACCCGGGCGACGACACCGCGGTGCACTACGCCGTCCTGTGGAAACACCCGCCGGGCGGGCTGCTGCGTTTTCCCAATCTCGAGGTGATCGTCTCGATGGGCGCCGGAATCGACCATGTGCTGGCCGATCCCGAGCTGCCGAGACACCTGCCGATCATCCGCACCACCGGCTTCGATCTGACCCAGCGGATGCGCGAATATGTCTGCCTGCACGTGCTGCGGCTGCATCGCCGGCTGCCGGAGATCGAGGCGGCGCAGCCCAGGCGCGAATGGCTGCAGCTCGTCAACCCACCGGCCTATGAGCGCCGGGTCGGGATCATGGGGCTGGGCAATCTCGGCGCCGATTGCGCGCTGGCCTTGAAGGCGATCGGCTTCGATGTCGCCGGCTGGTCCAAGAGCAGGAAGGAGATCGCCGGTATCACCTGCTTCGCCGGCGACGGCGAGCGCCGGGCCTTTCTCGAGCGCAGCGACATTTTGGTCTGTCTCCTGCCCCTGACCGATGAGACCCGCGGCATTCTCGACGCCGACCTCTTCGCCGGCCTGCCCAAGGACGCCTGCATCATCAACGCCGCCCGAGGCGAGCATCTGGTGGAGGCCGATCTCCTTGCGGCGCTGGACGGTGGCCGGCTGCGAGCTGCGACGCTCGACGTCTTTCACAAGGAGCCGCTGCCCGAGGATCATCCGTTCTGGGATCATCCCAAGGTGCTGGTGACGCCGCACGTCGCGTCGCTGATCGATCCGGTCGCCGGCGGCAAGGCGATCGCCGCCAATCTCCGCCGGTTCATCGAAGGCGAGCCGGTCGCCGACATGGTGGAGCCCGGCCGGGGGTATTGAGGGACCAGCGGGCGGCACTGGACGGGTGCGAACCAACTTGCTCATATGGTCCGCAGATTTTTTCCGGAGCTGAGCCTTCCGGGTTCCAAAGCACGCCGCCAAGACACCGCTTTCCAAGCTCATCGGGGCCGTCTTGCGGGGCGAGGAGGTCTTGATCGCGCAGGATAAGACGCCGGTCGTGCGTTCGACGCCTACAAATCGCGAGGGGTTTCGGCTCGGCATGCTCGATGGAATATGCGGCGACGAAATACCGGACTTCATCGAACCGATGAGCGACGACGATCTGGCCTCTTGGGAAGGCCGGGGATCACCGTGATCCTGCTCGATGCCCAAACCCGAGGCACGGAACGACAGCGCCAATACGACCACGTTGCCGCCGGCACCGCGCCCAAAGGTTCAGGCTCTCTAGCGGCGTTCAACCTATTACGGTCGTACGACGACCGACGGCGCAGACGAGTCCTCCAACACGAAGGGGGCCGGGGCGGCGGCGCCGCCGATGGGTTGGGAGGGGTCGTTGATGCCGGTGCAGAGGCCCGTGGCCGGGTCGCGGGCGACGCCCGAGGGGCAGGCGTAGAGCTTGGGGAAGACCAGTAATTGTGCGAGCTCGAGTTCGAAATCGCGTGACAGGGCGCTCACCACCTCGGGACCGAGCCTCGGATCGACGCGGATCGAGCCGCGGTCGGACGCATCGAGTCGCGGGTGGTTGAAGGCCGCTTCGAGGTCGAGACCGAAATCGATCATCAGGGCGGCGATCTGGGTGGTGGCCGGCATGATGTAGTTGGCACCCGAAGCGCCTACGGCGAAGAGAGCCTCGTCCTCGCGGGTGACGATGGTCGGGCACATGTTGGACGCGTTGATCCGCTTGCGGCCCTGCATGCTGGTGGGGAAGCCGGGGCGCATGTCGAAATAGGAGACGGCGTTGTTCATCAGGATGCCGGTCTCGGGCAGCATCGCACAGCTTCCGAAGCGGTTGAGCAGGGTGTAGGTCAACGCCACCATATTGCCCTCGGCATCGACGGCGGAGAGATGACTGGTGCAACCACCCTTCTCGGTGGTGCGACCGATGCGCGCCTTGTGGCTCTTCCAGGCGGCGTTCAGGGCGTCGGCGTAGACCTTCCAGCTTCGGGCGCCGATACCCTCGGACGGGTCGAGGTGGCGTTCAATGTGCGCCAGGGTCTCGATCAGCCGCGGCCCGCCGCTCGTCGGCCCCGCGGTGTGGAGCGCGGCATCACGGTGCGTGCCGGTCAGCGCCTCGTGCTCGAGCACCGCATAGGACGCCAGATCGTCACCGTCGATCCGGCTGCCGCCCGCCTCGAGGTCCCGGATGATCGCCTCGGCCAGCGGGCCGGTATAGAACGTGTCCGGCCCGTCGGAGGCCAGCGTCTCCAATGTGCGCGCGAGTGCGGCCATCGGCCGGAACTGCTCGGGCTGTGCGGGCGCGCCGTTCGGCAGGAAGATCGAGGCCGCCATGGGATCCCGGGCGAGATCGGCCGCGGCCAAGGCGATCTGTAGAGTCGCGAACCAGTCGACCGGCAGGCCACGCCGGGCGAGTGCGATCGCCGGTTCAAGCACGCGATCCCAAGGCAGGCGACCGAAGCGGCTCGAGCCTTGTGAGAGCCCCCGAACGGCGCCCGGCACCGTGATCGCGCGGTGGCCGACGATGTTGCGCCGGTCCAGGACGCCCGGAAAGCCCATGATGCTCGCCGGCACGGCCGGGTCGACGGGATAGTCGGCCGGATCGATCGCGGCCGGCAGCATGCCCTGAAAATCGAGCACCCAGGACCGCTTTTCCGCCGCCTTCCAGACGACCATGTAGCCGCTGCCACCGAGCCCGCACATCCAGGGTTCAACGGCGGCGAGCGCGAAGGCACAGGCCACCGCGGCGTCGACGGCATTGCCGCCGGCGTCCAGCATGGACGCACCGGCCCGCGCCGCGAGGACGTGCTGGGCGGCGACCACGCCGCCTTCGGAAGCCACCGCCCGCTTGCTCACCCGCCACTGCTCGACGTCGCGATTCATCGCTTGCTCCCTTCGATCGTTCGCCCACAGTAAAGACACAACCGGGAGACGATGCCATGACCTACACGATCCGCGACATGCCGCCCGCCATCGACGCCGCCCTTCTCGCCAAGGCGAAGACGGTCGAGACCGCGACCATCGGCCACAAGCGGTTCATGGGCTTTCTCGACCCTGCCATCCAGGCGGTCCTGCCCTCGAGGCGGGTCGCCGGCACCGCCGTCACCCTTGCCTTGCCGGGCCAGGATTCGACCCTGCTGCACCATGTCGTGCAATTCCTGCGGCCCGACGACATTCTGGTGATCGATCGTCTGGGCGACCACAAACACGCCTGTCTCGGCGGTGGCGTGGCCTGCGCGATCAAGGCGCGCGGTGTCGCCGCGGTGGTCATCGACGGCACCTGCACCGACCTGCCGGAAATCGAGCAGTACGACCTGCCCGTCTGGTGCCGCGGGCCGTCACCGATCACCACCCGCCTCTACGATGTCGGCGGCGCCTTCAACGTCGACATCGCCTGCGCCGGCGCGGTCGTTCACCCGGGCGACGTGGTGGTGTGCGACGTGAGCGGTGTACTCGTCATGCCGGTCGACGAAGCCGCAGCCGACATCGACTGGGCACTCTCCAAGCAGAAGGACGAGCCGGCCGGCCACGAGGCGATCATGAAGGGCGCGCTGCTGGGCGAACGCTCGGGTGCGACGGCCAAGGTCCTAGCGCGCACGGGGCGTTGAGCGACGAAAGCGCGACCATCCGCGACGGCAGGATGGTCACGTTTCTTGCATGGCACAACCGTCGCTGGCACACTCGCGCACATCGTGACGATGTCGACATCAGGGAGGCTCGCAACATGACGAAATTCAACAGTATGACGCCCGGATCGCGCCGCGCGTTCATCAACAAGGCCACCACCTCGGCCGGCGCCGCCGGTGCCCTCTTCGGCGGCTTCGGTTTCGATCCGCTCGTCTCGGCCGCCATGGCGCAGGAGACGGGCCGCTCGGAGAAACCGCTCAAGGCCGCCTTCTCGAATGCCGGTCTGCAGGCGACATGGTGCGCTCAGGGCAAGCAGGCGGCCGAGCATTGGGGGCGGTTGTTCAACGTCGAGGTCACCTGGTTCGACGGCGACTTCTCGACCACCAAGCAGCGCGCCGCGATCGACACCATGGCCACCCAGCCGTGGGATTTCGTCGCCATCCAGGCCTTCGGCATCGGCACGCTCACCGATCCGGTCAACCAGATGATCGAAGCCGGCATCCCGGTCATCGACATGGATACGCTGATCGCTCCGCTCGAGGAGATCGACGTCCACTCCTTCCTCGCCCCGGACAACGAGTTCATGGGCGCGGCCGTCACCCAGGCGCTGGTCACCGAAATGGGCGGCAAGGGCAAGATCGTCATGACCCAGGGTGCGCTCGGCCATACCGGTGCCCAAGGCCGCGCCCGCGGCTTCCACTCGGTCGTCGACCAGTATCCCGATATCGAGGTGCTCGACGAGCAGCCGGCCGACTGGGACGTCACCAAGGCGACCCGCATCTGGGACAGCCTTCTGACCAAATACGATCAGATCGACGCGGCCTTCTTCCACAATGACGACATGGCGCTCGCCGCCAAGAACGTGATGCAGGCGCGCGGCCGCGATTCGATCCTGGTCGGCGGTGTCGACGCCATGCCGCCCGCCATCGAGGCGGTCATCGACGGACGCATGTTCGCCACCGTGCGCAATCCCTCCTGCCGCATCCATGGCGGCGCCATCGTCGCCGGCGTCGCCGCGGTGATGGGCGAGAAGACCAGCGAAGGCATCCCCAAGCACGTGATCACCGACGGTCCGGTGGTCACCAAGGCCAACGCGCCGGGTATGCTGTGGATGCAGGATCACTTCCTGATCTGACGCGCGTGATCGAACCGTCGGATCCGCCAGCCGCTCCGGCGGCCGGCCGGCCGCTTCTCGAGCTCGAGGGCATCGAGAAGCGGTTCGGCGGCGTCCTCGCTCTCGCTGGCGTGGACTTTACCCTGCACGAGGGTGAAATCCACGCGCTCGTCGGCGAGAACGGTGCCGGTAAATCGACGCTGATGAAGATCATTGCCGGCGTCCACACCGACTATGGCGGGCGCATGGTGCTGGACGGCCGGCAGGTCCGCTTTCGCTCTGCTCGCGACGCGCTCGATCGTGGCATCGGCATGGTGCATCAGGAACTGTGCACCGCACCCGATCTCACCGTCGCCGAGAACGTGTTTTTGGGCAACCAGCCGACCGGCCGCTTCGGGCGGATCGACTGGCGGCGGATGAACCGGGAATCCAGGGAGCAATTGGCGCGGCTGGGCCTCGACCTCGATCCTCGGATGCGGCTCGGGGATCTGCCGATCGGCCTGCAGCAACTGGTCGAGCTTGCGCGTGTTCTCTTCTCCGGAGCGCGCATCGTCATCCTCGACGAGCCCACCTCGGCTCTTTCGCCGCCCGAGATCGAACGTCTCTTCGCGGTCCTCAAGCGGCTGAAGTCGGAGGGCCGCAGCTTCGTCTTCATCTCGCACTTCCTCGACGACGTGCTGGCGATCGCCGACAGCGTCACCGTGTTCCGCAACGGTGAGCTGGTCGAGACCGCTGCGGCCGCCTCGATCGACAAGACGTGGATCATCGAGCGCATGATCGGCCGCGGCCATCACGAACTGGAGGAAACCTACACCGGCTCGATCCGTCTTCCCCGCGCACCGTCGGCTCCGCCCGTCCTGCAGGTCGAGGGGCTGAGCGTGGCGGGTGCATTTCAGGACGTGAGCTTCTCCCTGGCCGAAGGCGAGATCCTGGGCATCTACGGTTTCATGGGCTGCGGCCAGCTGGAGCTCGCCCGCACCCTCTTCGGCAAGCTGCGCCCGGATGCCGGCAGCATTAAGGTGGACGGCTCCGCCAGACGTTTTCGCAACACCGCCGATGCGGCCGCCGCCGGGATCGCCTTCGTGCCCGAGAGCCGTCGCTCGATGCTGTTCGGAGAACAGCCCGTATATCGCAACATGACCATCGCCATCCTGGAGAAGATCGACCGCCTGTGGCTCAGACCGCGCCGGGAGATCGAGATTGCCGGACGCCACGTCACCGATCTGGGCGTTCGTCCCGCCGACCCCCTGGCTCGCCTGGGCGCGCTCTCCGGCGGCAATCAGCAGAAGGTGGCTCTAGGCAAATGGCTCACCGAGCTGCCCAGGGTGCTGGTGATGAGCGAGCCCACCCGCGGCATGGACGTCGGTGCCAAGGAGGACGTGGTGCGCATCGTCACCGGCCTGCGCGAGAAGGGCGTGGCCATCATCGTCGTTTCCACCGAGCCGGAGACGGTGCTCTCGATGGCCACGCGCGTCCTGGTGATGCGCAAGGGCCGAATGGTCCACCGATTTGCCGACGAAGCGATCGCCAAGGACGACCTCTTGGCGGCCGCCTGAGCATTCATCCCGGCCCGACACTCATCGAAGCCCGCATTCATCGAAGGATTAGAAGAGCATGACGACCGCTTCGAGCGCCGGCGCCAAGAGCTGGATGATCGGCAGCCTGCGCAACGTCGCCCCATTGGTGACGCTGATCTTCCTCATCGCCGTCTTCGCCTTCATGAGCCCGTCTTTCGCCACGATGAGCAACTTCGGCAACATTATGCGGCAGATCTCGATCACCGCGATCATCGCCTCGGGTCTCACCTTCGTCATTCTCTGTGCCGAGATCGACCTCTCCATCGCCGCCATCGCCAACGCCACCGGTATCGCACTGGCCTTCTTCACCCTCCAGCCGGACTATGTGAACATCGACAACGTGCCGCTCTGGGGTGGGCTGGCGATCGTCATGGCTCTGTTGACCAGCTTTCTCCTGGGCGTGGTCAACGCCATAGGCGTCACCCGGATCGGCATTCCGTCCTTCATCATGACCCTGGCGATGATGCAGATCGGCGCGGGCATCGGTGCGCTGCTGATCCGCGGACAGATCGCCTATGCCGTTCCGGACCTGATCAAGACGCTCGGCTCGGGCCAGATCATGGGCGTCCCCTGGATCGTAGTAATCGCCTGTCTGGTATTGCTGATCAGCCATCTCGTACTGACCTACACGCGCTTCGGCCGCTACATCTACATGGTCGGCGGCAATCGTGAGGCAGCCGAATATTCCGGCGTCGACGTCAAGCTGGTGATCAGTGCGGCTCTGGTCATCTCGGCCGTGTGCTGCGGCCTGGCCGGCATGCTCGGCGTCGCCTATTTCGGCAGCGCCCAGCAGAACGAGTTCGACGACTATCTGCTCGACGGCATCGCCGCCGTCGTCGTCGGCGGCACCAGCCTGTTCGGCGGCCGCGGAGGCATCCCCAACACCATCATCGGCCTGCTCGTTCTGGGCGTGCTCAACAACGGCCTCGACCACATCGACATCGACAGCTTCCTGAAGGTGTTGATCCGCGGGTTGATCCTGCTGGCGGCATTGATCATCAACGTCTACGCACAAAGGCTGCGTGCGCCCGACTGATCGAGAGCGCGGGCGACGGCAGGGGCCGCGGCCGTCGGGGGGAGAAGATGAAATGAGACGCGCGGCCTCGATGTTCCTTCTCGTCGCCCTCCTTTTTGCTGGTGTCACGGGCGTGCGCGCGCAGGTGACCCCGGTACCGGCCAACGGCGAGACCACGGACGTAACGTCGCCCATGCCGGCGACGGAAGAGGCGATCCGGCGACTGCTGTCGGAACTGGACGACGGCCAGGTCCGGGCACTGCTGCTGCAGCGGCTGAGCCTCGAAGCGGAACGGCGCGCACGCGAAGCCGACGCATCCGATCCCCGAGGGATCGATGACGTCGTCGCCGACACCGCGGCCGCCCTGGCACTCTTTCTCGCCGACGTCGTCCGCAAGGTGCCGCGACTCCCGGACGCCGTCGTAACGGCCTTCGAGACCTTCGCCGAACGCAGAGTAGTCGATGGCCCGGGCGCAGAACCTCCGACCGCCGTGCCGCTCTGGCGCTTCTTCGCGACGCTCGCAGCCTGTGTCGCCGCCGGGGGGCTCGGCTGGTATCTCGCCACCCGCGCGCTGGCGGGCCTGGATCACCACATCGATGGTGCGCGACCCGTGTCGCTGCTGGATCGTATCCGACTCCTGGCCTTGCGTTTCTGCTCGCAGACGGCGCGGGTGGTTCTCTTCCTGCTGACGGCGCACGCGCTCAATGCCTGGCTGAATGCGGGCATTCAGGCCGATCGCTCGACCATCGCGGCGATCCTGAAGGCGGTGGGCTGGACATGGATGGCGCTGGTCGTCGCCCGATTCCTGCTCGCGCCGCACCGCCCGACGCTGCGGCTGTGTACCATCGACGATGCCGGTGCCGAGGCCCTGACGCAGCGGGCCGTGCTGGTGGTGGGGACCTTTACCTTCGGCTTCGGCTTCGCCATCTGGCTGAACGAATTCGGCAGCCCCTACCATGAGTCCTGGCACGGCTTCTGGGTCAACCTCGTGGCTCATACGGTCCTGATCGTTGCCGTATGGCGCTCGCGGTTCGCCTTCGCGCAGATCCTCGAAGCCGGCCGAACCGACATCTCGCCCATCGAGACCTGGTCGATCCGGAACTGGGCGCCGATCACCACCGCGTTCGTGATCACGCATTGGCTGGTCGCGGAGATCGTCGTCGCGACGAGCGACGTTCCGCCGGGACTGATCGGCGCCATGGCATCGACGCTGGTTCTGGTTCTGGGCCTGCCCTTCCTCGATCTGGCGCTGATCGCCATCGTCGGCGAAGCCGTTCCGGACGAAGCGACGAAGAGTGCGGCGGGGCGTGCGGCGGACCGTTCCACGCGCATCGGCCTCTTGCGCATCGGCCGGGTCACCGGGGTTCTGATGATCGGCCTCCTCCTGTTGTGGATCTGGGACGTAGATATCGTTTCGCTGGCCGAGCGAGGCGTGGGCGCGCGTTTCGCCGGTGCGGTGGTGCACACCGTCCTGATCGTCGGCGCCGCCTACGCCGTCTGGGAGCTCGTCCGCATCGTCACCGACCGACAGATCGCTGTCGAACGAGCCACGCTGGGACTACTCGCCGAGGAGGATGCGGGAGCGACGGAGGGCGAGGGCGGTGGTGCCGGAGCCCGGCTGGGCACGCTGCTTCCGCTGGTACGGATGGCCGCCGGCATCGTCGTCGTCGTGCTCGCGGTCCTGGCGGTGCTCGGCGAGTTCGGCGTCAACATCCTGCCGCTGCTCGCCGGCGCCGGTGTTGTCGGGCTGGCGATCGGCTTCGGCGCGCAGACGCTGGTCAAGGACATCGTCTCGGGCATCTTCTTCCTGATCGACGACGCGTTCCGCAAAGGCGAATATGTCGACGTCGGCGAGGTCAAGGGCACGGTCGAGAAGATCTCCATCCGCTCGATGCAGCTTCGCCATCACCGGGGGGTGCTCAACACCGTGCCGTTCGGCGACATCCGCAACGTCGCCAACTATTCGCGCGACTGGGTGATCATGAAGTTCCCGCTGCGCGTCACCTACGACACCGACGCCGAGAAGGTCCGCAAGATGATCAAGAAGCTCGGCGAGGAGCTGCTCGCCCATCCCGAGCACGGCAGCCAGTTCCTCCAGCCGCTCAAATGCCAAGGGGTCGTGCAGATGGAGGACTCGGCCATGATCATGCCGGTCAAGTTCATGTCGCGGCCGGGTGAGCAATGGATGCTGCGCCGTCTCGTGCTCACCCGCATCCACGACCTGTTCGAGAAGAACGGCATCAAGTTCGCCAACCGGGAGGTCACGGTCCGTCTCGCCGACGAGAAGGAACGTCCGATCTCCGACGTCGACCGCCGCGCCATCGCCGGGTCCGCCGCGCGCACCATCCACGACACCGAAACCCCCGCCCCGCAGCCGGGCTGAAGGTGGCGCCTCACGAGGATCGGGAGCACTTCGCCACCCTCGCACCTTGGAATTACTCCATTTCCGATGTCGCCGCGTTCGCGTTGCAGCGCCGCCGGGGCAGTGCCAGATACCGCGACCGACATCGACGACGGAGATGAACATGCGCAAGACGACCGGCGCCTGCCTGACCATCGGCGCCCTGCTCGCCGCCTGCACATCGGTTCAGGCGGAGGAACTCAACATCTACAGCTCGCGCCATTACGACACGGACGAGCGCCTCTATTCCGGCTTCACCGAAGCGACCGGCATCGACATCAACCGCATCGAAGGCGAGGCGGACGAGTTGATCGAGCGCATCCGGCTCGAGGGCGACAATAGCCCGGCCGATGTGCTGATCACCGTCGACGCCGGCCGGCTCTGGCGTGCCGAGGAAGCCGGCATCTTCCAGCCGACCCATTCGGAGTTGCTCGACGAACGCATTCCCGCGGCCTTGCGCCACCCGGAAGGCCTCTGGTTCGGCTTTTCCTCACGCGCCAGGATCATCGTCTACGACAAGGACGACGTCGACCCGGCGCTGATCCAGACCTACGAGGATCTGGCGCGCCCGGAGCTGAAAGGAAAAATCTGCATCCGCTCGAGCTCGAACATCTACAACCTCTCTTTGATGGCCAGCCTGATCGAGCATGACGGGCAGGATGCGGCCACCCAGTGGGCGAACGACGTCGTCGGCAATTTCGCAAGGGCACCTGAAGGCAACGACACGGCGCAGATCGAGGCAGTCGCGGCGGGACAGTGCGACGTCGCGGTCGTCAATTCCTACTACGTCGCACGAATCCTCAATGCCGACGACGATGCGAGCAAGGCCATCGCCGAGGAAATCGCCGTCGTCTTCCCCAACCAGCAGGATCGCGGCACCCACGTCAACATCTCAGGCGCCGGCGTGGTCGCCGGCGCACCGCATCCGGAAGCGGCGGTGAAGTTCCTCGAATATCTGGCGAGCGATCAGGCCCAAGCCTACTTCGCCGGCGGCAACAACGAATATCCGGTGGTCGAAGGTGTGAAGGTCGATAATCCGGCACTCGAACAGATGGGCGACTTCAAGGCGGACGAAGTCAACGTCGCCGTGCTCGGCGAGAACCAGCCTCTGGCGCAGGTCGCCTTCGACGAAGCCGGCTGGCGCTGAACTCCAACGAAGGAGGGCCGCACCTCGTGGTGCGGCCCTGCTCGACCTCGAGAGCTTCGGTTCAGGCGGCCTTGCGGGCGAGAACCTGCCACACCTTTTCGGGCGTGGCGGGCATGTCGATGTGATCGACGCCCAGAGCGTCGACCACTGCGTTGATGACGGCGGCGCAGGAGCCGACCGAGCCCGCCTCGCCGCACCCCTTGACCCCCATCGCGTTGCTCTTGCACGGCACCTCGATGGTCGAGAAATCGAAGCTCGGCGAATTGTCGGCCCGCGGCATGCAGTAATCCATGAACGAGCCCGAGAGGAGCTGTCCGCTCTCGTCGTAGACCGCGTGCTCCATCAGCGCCTGGCCGATGCCCTGGACGACACCGCCGTGCACCTGTCCCTCGACCAGAAGCGGATTCACGATGGTGCCGAAATCGTCGACGATGTTGTAGGCGACGATTTCCGTGACGCCGGTCGCCTCGTCAACGTCCACCTCGGCGATGTGGCAGCCGTTGGGGAAGGTCCAGGCGTCGAGCACGGTGGTCGCCTCGGCGTCGAGCCCGCCTTCCATACCGGCCACGGTCATTCCACGCGCCTTGTCCGCCAGCTCCATGATGCCGATCTCGCGGTCGGTGCCGGCGACCTTGAAGGTGCCGTCGACGAATTGGATGTCGGCCGCCGCCGTCTCGAAATGCTGCGCGGCGTAGGCCTTGCCCCGCTCGATCACCACATCGGAGGCATCCCGGATCGCCATGCCCTGGGCGGTAAGCGAACGCGAGCCGCCGGTGCCGCCGCCCGCCTTGATGCGGTCGGTATCGCCCTGAACGATGCGTATCTTGTCGAAGGGTACGTCGAGCTGCTGGTGCAGCACCTGCGCGTAGGCTGTCTCGTGACCCTGGCCGTTGGATTGCGTGCCAACATAGACGGATACGGTGCCGTCTTGGCCGAACTCGACCTTGGCGTGTTCGGTCGGATCGCCCATCGTCGATTCGATGTAGTAGCACATGCCGATACCGCGCTTCTTGCCGCGGCGTGCGGCTTCGGCCTTGCGCGCGGCGATGTCGGAATAACTCGCCTTGGCCATGCAGGCATCCATGACCCTGGCGAATTCACCGCTATCGTACTTCTCGCCGACCGCGGTCTTATACGGCATCTGCTCGGGCTTGATGAAGTTGATCCGCCGCAACTCCGTCGGCTCGATATTCATCTCCCGCGCCGCGGCGTCGATCAGCCGTTCGATGCAATAGATCGATTCGGGCCGCCCGGCGCCCCTGTAGGCGTCCACCGGCACGGTGTTGGTGAAGACGCCCTGCACCGTGTAGCTCAGGACGGGAATGTCGTAGACGCCGGGCAGCACCTTCACCGCCGCCCCGGTCGGGATGAACGGCGCAAAGTAATAGTAGTTGGCACCCATGTTGGCACGGGTGTGCACGCGCATCCCGACGATCCGCTTGTCGGCGTCGAAGGCGAGCTCGGCGGTGGTGACGTGGTCGCGCCCCATGGTGTCGGAGAGAAAGCCCTCCGAGCGATCCGCGGTCCACTTCACCGGCCGGCCCAACTGCTTGGCGGCGAAGGCGGCCAGCGTGTATTCGGCGTAGAACATCGCCTTCATGCCGAAACCGCCGCCGACGTCCGGGGTCAGAACCCGCACATCGGCCGCATCCATGCCGAGGTTCTTCGCCAGCGTATCCTTGAAGGCCCAACCACCCTGGGTGCAGGTATGGACGGTCAGTTTGCCGTCCGCGAATTCGGCGACGGCGGCGCGCGGCTCCATCGCGTTGCAGACCAGGCGGTTGTTGATCAGCGAAACCCTGGCGACGTGGGCTGCGCCCTCGAACGCCCGGTCCGTCGCCTCCCTGTCGCCGGCGTGCCAGTCGAACGCGACGTTGTTCGGTGCGCTCTCGTGGACCAGCGGCTTGCCCGGCTCGGAAGCCGTGGCGGTATCGGTGACCGCCGGCAGATCCTCGTAGTCGACCACGATCAGCTCCGCCGCGTCCTCTGCCTGCGCCTGGGTCTCGGCGACGACGAAGGCGACGATGTCGCCCACGTAATAGACCTTGTCCCGCGCCAGGATCGGGTGCGGCACGTCCTTGCGCGCGATGCCCTGGGCAGGATCGTTGGCGACGAGGCAGGGTACGTCGGCGTCCAGGTCCCGGCTCGTATAGACGCCGAGGACGCCATCGGCCGCCCGCGCCGCTTCGGTGTCGATCGAGACGATCCGTGCGTGGGCGTGCGGCGACCGCAACGCGAAGCCGTATGCCTGCCCGTCGACGGCGATATCGTCCGTGTAGCGGCCCTTGCCGGTGATCAGGCGTTGGTCCTCGACACGGCGCAGCGGTTGTCCGACACCGAATTTCGACACTGATGGTCCTCCCAAAGAGCCCGCCTTGCCGCGACCGTCGCGAGCGCGGCCTGTATGGCAGAGCTTAAATCCGGCGTGATACTAGTCGCGCGCGGCGCCGATACAACCACCTGCATACGCTTTGTGCCCGCGGCCGGAGGCCTGTAGCATCCGTCACAGAGACGCTGCGGGCGACCTGCGATAAGGACGCGTCATGAGTCGCCTCGACAGTTTCATCCGCCGGATCGTCGCGCAGAAGAAGTGTCTGGAGCAGTGTGCCGCCGCAATCGGCCAAACCAAAGGTCCGGTAGTCGAGCTGGGCCTCGGCAACGGCCGCACCTTCGACCATCTGCGCGAACTGCTGCCCGATCGCGAGATCTTCGTCTTCGAGCGACGGCCGAACGCGCACGCGGCGAGCACGCCGGATGCCGCACATCTGATCGAAGGCGATCTGGCCCTGACCCTGCCCAAGGCGCAAAGCCTGTTGCCGGCGCGAGCGGCGCTGCTGCACAGCGACATCGGTTGCGGCGATGCGGCGATCGACGCGCGTACGGCCGCGTTGATCGCCGAAAATCTCGCACGGGTGATGGCGTCCAGGGGTGTGGTACTGAGCGACCAGCCGCTGACACACGCCCGCCTCGAGCCCATAGCGCTGCCGGAAGACGTGGAAGAGGGCCGCTACTTCATCTATGAATGGTCCGCCTGATGCGCCTGCATGGGGAAGAGCTCGCCCGTTGCGGCCGCTTTCCGGCAGGATCGGATGAGGCGGACGATCGGTGAGGTTGATGGCGGCGCAAGAACGATTCGCGTTGCGGTTCTGGGGTGTTCGCGGCACCGTGGCGTGCCCCGGCGAAGCCACGCTGCGCTACGGCGGCAACACCTCCTGCATCGAGGTCGTTTGCGGCACCCAGCGCCTGCTGTTCGACGCTGGAACGGGAATTCGAGCCCTGGGGCGCGACATGGTCGCCGGCGGCGTGCCGGTCGATGCGCATCTGTTCCTCACCCACACCCACATGGACCACATCAGCGGTCTGCCGTTCTTCCGTCCGGCCTATGGCAGCGACCACCGGTTCGACATCTGGGCGGGTCATCTCCTGCCGCAGGGCAAACGGATCGAGCCCACCCTCGCCAAGTTCATGGAGCCGGCGTTCTTCCCGGTGCCGCTCGAGATCATGCGACCTTGCGTCCGCTTTCACGATTTCGCTGCGGGCGAGCCGCTCGATCCGGCGCCGGGCGTCCGGATCGAGACGCTGCCGCTCAATCATCCGGGCGGCGCGACGGGCTACAAGGTGCAATTTGCCGGCCGCACCGCCTGCATCGTCACCGACACCGAGCATGTGGCGGGCCGGCTGGACGATAGCATCCTGCAGTTCATCGCCGGCAGCGATCTGGTCATCTACGATTCCACCTACACCGACGCCGAATATCCCAATTTCGTCGGCTGGGGCCATTCGACCTGGCAGGAAGGCGTGCGCCTGTGTCGTGCCGCCGGTGTGCGCCGCCTCGTGCCGTTCCATCACGAGCCGGAGCACGACGACGCATTCCTCGATGCGATCGCAAACGACCTCGAGCAGGCATTGCCCGGCTCGCCGGTCGCGTGCGAGGGGCTCGTGATCGAGCTTTGACGAGGACGTCCTTCGAGTGGCGCTTCGAGTGGCGCCGCCGCGCGCGGCTGCTGCGGTCCCACTTGGCGACCGCCATCGGCAGACGACCGCGCGGCTTCTTCATACCCTACCGCCATGCCGCCGACGTGATGCCGATCGACTATCCTCACGTGGCGAAGCGGCTGAAGAGCGCGCGTGGTGAGATCGAACGACACGTGGACAAGGTGCAGAGCCATGCCGGCGAACTCACGCGGTTCGGCGGCGCGCCGCCGGCGCCGCGATTCGAGCAGGACTGGTTTCCGCGTCTCGACATGGCGATGGCCTATGCCGTCGTTCGCGCTCATCGCCCGCGGCGGATCGTCGAGATCGGCTCCGGCCACTCCACACGTGTGCTGGCTCGTGCCGCCGCCGACAATGATGATGCGTGCGAGCTGCTGTGTGTCGATCCAGCGCCTCGCGCGGCAATTGCCGGGCTGAACGTCCGCCACCGCCCTGCACTCCTGTCGGATGACGACGAGGAGATCGTCGCCGCACTCGGGCGGAACGATGTTCTCTTCATCGACAGCAGCCATGTGGCCATGCCCGGCAGTGACGTCGATCGTCTGTTCAACCGCGTGCTGCCGCGTCTCGCCTCAGGTTGTATCGTTCACGTCCACGACATCTTTCTGCCGTGGGCCTATCCGGTCGTTTGGCGTTGGCGCGGATACAACGAGCAGTTGCTTCTGGCGTGTCTGCTCCAGGGAAACGCCTTCGACATCCTGTTCGCCAGTCAATGGGCTCTGTCGGATCCGCAGCTGATGGCACGCGCACCCGTCGTGGCGACCTTGCCACTCCTCGACGGCGCAATGGAAACCAGCTTCTGGTTACGCAAACGCTGACGGATCAATCCCGATACCAGAAGGTGTCGGGTCGATAGATACCGAACTGTGCATGCGGCTCCCAATTGTAGATCGCCTCGGCCGGTACGTTGACCAGGTTCTTCTTGACGGCGATCGGCTGCATGACGTTGGCGACGAGGCCGACCGTGTAGCACTGCGCCGCGTAGAGCCCGAGCATGTCGCCCCAGACGTCCGCTCGTTGCTCTTCATCGCCGGCCTGTTCCCAGGCCCGCAGCAGGTCGAGCAGTTGTTGCGCCGCCGGTTCGTCGGGTTCCTGGCCGGCTTCACCCTTGGTTTCGAAATGCTGTCCCCAAGCGGCCCACTGCGGCTGATCATACTGACTGGTCGGTGCGAATTCCTTGGGACTGGTGTCGGCCGTGGGTACGCCGTTCTCCAGACCGTACCAGATCGTCATGAGAGCCTCGCCGGCGAAGATGCGGTTGCGCAGGACTTCGCGCTCGGACGGCTTGGTGTGGATGCGAAAGCCGATCGCCGCCCATTGATCGCGCACCAGCTCCAGTATGTCGCTCTGCTCGGAATCCTCGCCCGCCGTCTCGACGATCAGTTCGAGCGGCCGTCCATCCGGCAGCAGGCGCAATCCCTGATCGTTGCGCTCGGTCAGTCCCACCTCGTCCAAGAGCGCATTGGCCCGATCGACATCGTAGCCGAGACAGGCGTTGCCGATCTCCGGCGTGTAGAGCGGGCTAGCCTCCAGCACGGTATTGTTGGCCGGCGTCGCGAGACCAAAATAGAGATACTGGCTCAACGCGTCCCGATCGATCGCGATCGAGATGGCTTCGCGAAAGCGCGTGTCGCGAAACAACGTGCGCCAGACTTCGTCCTTAGCGTTGAGGTTGGGATAGAGCGCGAGGTGTGCGCCGCGTGCTTCCGGCCACAGATACACCTCCAGCCCGCTGCGATCGGCGTTCTCCTTCAGAAAGGTATAATCCTTGAAGAAGAGCCCGCGACTCTGCAGGTCCGTCTCGCCGGCACCGGTCTTGACCGGGATGAGCTTGCTGTCGACGACCTCCAGCACGAAGGTGTCGATATAGGGCAACTGCTGGCCTTGCGCGTCCACACGATGGAAGTTGGGATTGCGCTCGGCGACGAAGCGCTCGGCGGGTGGCTGCGTCACCAGCATCCAGGGCTGCAGGGTCGGCAAGGAGGGATCGTCGAAGTCGTTCATGCGCTCGCGGCGCAGGAAGAACTGGACCCAGTCCCGCGCCTGATCGTCGGCGACCATCTTCGCCATCTGGGCGTCGTCTACATATTTCTTGTGGAACTGGCGCATGTGGTGTGCGGGAAGATAGATGAACAGGGGAGACGCGGCGGCGAGTCGACTGAGGAAATAGGGGTTGGGCTTGGTCCAGCTGTAGCGCACGGTCCGCTCGTCGATCACCTCGAAGCTGGGCAATTCTCCGTCGACCACCATTTCGACCGGCGGACCCACCGGGCTGAGCTCGGGATCGAGTGCCACGTCTTCCCACCAGAAGCGGAAATCCTCCGCGGTGAACGGTTGCCCGTCCGACCATTTGTGCCCCTCGCGCAGGCGGAAGGTGAACATCCGGCCTTCCTCGACCTCGAACGATGAGAGGATGTCGGCGATCATGTTCAAGTCGAGATCGTAGTTCACCAGCCGGGCGTGGCCGTAGACATAGAGCAGGCGGACATCCTTGCTGCGACCGGCGAGCGTCAGCAACTGACCGCCGGGCGTGCCGATTTCCGGGATGTCTTCGAGTATCAGGGGTTCGGCCGGCGGTCCGGCCACGACCGTCACCGGCATCGAGCAGGCGAGCAACGCCGTCGATGCGAGCAGCCTTGCGAAGGTGTCGGTCATGCCTGCATCCTCACCAGATGGTCCCTGTCGATTTCCACCATCCGCCCCGACCCGGTCGACAAGGCGAAGGGCGAGGGCCAGTCGGACGGTGTGTTGTTCTGCTCCCGGGCGATCCGCTCGAAATCAAGAAGATTGTCGAGGTCGGGTTCCGGCACGGCCGCCAGAAGCGCCTTGGTGTAGGGGTGGTGTGGTGCTGCGAAGAGCTTTTGCGTCGACGCCACTTCCACCATCCGGCCGCGACACATGACTCCGACCTTTTGGGCGACGTAGCGAACCACCGCCAGATTGTGTGAGATGAAGAGATAGGTCAGACCCAGATCGCGCTGCAGATCCTTGAGCAGGTTGAGGATCTGTGCCTGTACCGAGACGTCCAGTGCCGAGACCGGCTCGTCGCAGATCAGCAGCTCGGGCTCGAGCGCCAGAGCCCGGGCGATGCCGATGCGCTGACGCTGCCCGCCGGAGAAGCTGTGCGGGTAGCGCCGCATGTGACGGGCATCGAGACCGACGGCCTGAAGGAGGTGGCGCACCCGCGCCTGCCGCTCCGCCTCGCTGCCGATCCCATGGATCACCATCGGCTCGGCGACGATGTCGTAGATCGTCATGCGCGGATTGAGCGAACCGAACGGATCCTGGAAGATGTACTGGATCGACCGCCGGAACGGCAGCAATTGCTGCTCGTCGAGAGCCAGCACGTCGACGGGGCCGTTCCGGGCGAAAAAGGTGATACGGCCGGAGTCCGGCTCCATGGCCCGCATGATCATTTTCGAGACCGTCGTCTTGCCCGAGCCGCTTTCGCCGACGATGGCGAAGCACGAGCCGCGACGGACGGTGAACGATACGTCGTCCACGGCCTTGAAGACCCGTTCTTCGCCGAAGCCCCGTCGCAGATGAAAGCTCTTCATCAAGCCCGACACCTCGAGAATGTCGCCGGTGTCGCCCTGCTCGGGTTTTCGTACGTCGGAGCCGGACGGCGCGGTGCCGATGTCGCGCAGCGAGGTCAGGCGTTCGCTCGGGTCCATGTGCAGTGTAGGTACGGCGTGCAGCAGCGCCTTGAGATAGGGGTGGCGCGGGCGGCGCAGCAGATTCTCACAAGTGCCCGTTTCGACCAGTCGTCCACGATAGAGAACCGCCACGTCGTCGGCGATGTTCGCGACGACGCCCAGGTCGTGGGTGATGAAGAGCATGGCCATGCCGAGCTCACGCTTGAGCTCTTCGAGCAGTTCGAGGATCTGTGCCTGGATCGTGACGTCGAGTGCCGTGGTCGGCTCGTCGGCGATCAGCAGGGCCGGGCGGCAGATCAGCGCCATCGCGATCATCGCCCGCTGGCGAAGGCCGCCCGAGAGCTCGAACGGATAGGTGGCGAAGGCTCTTTGCGGGTGGGGAAAGCCGACGCGGTCCAGCATGGCGATCGTCTCGCGCTTGGCGGCGCCACGATCGTCCTCGACGTGCAGGCGGTAGGCCTCGCCGATCTGATCGCCGATCGTGTGCAGAGCCGAGAGCGAACTCATCGGCTCCTGGAAGATGATGGAAATCCGCCCGCCGCGGATGGCGCGGCGTGTCGGATGATCCGATGGTATCGGTGCCAGATCGATCGCGCCCCCCTCCTGCCGGGGATCATCGAACAGAATCCGGCCCCCGGCGATGCGGGCGTTCGCCGGCAGGATGCCCAGGAGCGCGTGGCTGATCACCGTCTTGCCCGAACCGCTCTCGCCGACCAGTGCCGTGGTCCGGTTGTGACCGATGTCGAACGACACGCCGTCGATCGCGCGCAACGTGCCCTCGTCCGCCTCGAACGAGATGACGAGATTCTGGATGGAGACGAGCGGGCCCGGCGCGTTCAGGACATCGGAGCGCGGTTCGGGCGTGCGAACAGTTCCCTCGACGTGGGCCATCGTGTGTTTTCGTGCCTCCTGAGCGCTTCGAGAACTGTCTCGCAAGAGCGGAACGCAGCTTCGTCCATGTCGAGATGGTGCGTCAACAGGCCGATCGGTCGATCCGCTCGGCCGGCCAGTTGTTCGCGCACCATACGCGCCAGGTTCTCGGTGTCGGCGAAGGATCGATCTTTGTGCCAGGCGATCGGATCGATGGTCGCATTGTGCTGAACGAGTCCCTCGATGCCGGCATCGTGTGCGCCGAAGGTCGAAAGGCCGCCAAAGCCCAGGCCCGGCAGCGCTGCGGCCACTTTCGTCGAAATCCGGTTCCAAGGAGGAACCAGCACCGCATGATGCCCAACGCCCAGTTCGTTTGCCAATCGCTCCTTGCCGCGCGCGAGATCGTCGAGAATGCGCGGCAGGTCACGCGCACCGCCGAGCTCGATCTTTTTTTGTCCCGGCGCGGCATGATCGGCGTGGCTCCAGCCGTGCTGCAGGATCGCGACTCGCGGGCAGGCATCGAGCGCACGACGGACCTCCGGGGTCAACCAGGCCGGAACGACCGCCAGCGCCAGCGGCACGGCCAGCCTTTCCGCCGACGACAGCAGGCGATCGAGGCGCGGTGACGGCCTTCCGGCGTCATCGTCCCGCCACCAGAAGGTGCACGGCGCATCGAGGCGATCCAAATCGCCCAGCAGCCGCGCACGTTCATTCATCATCGGAGCCGGTTGCCATGGCGGCGAGAATATCCGCGGATCTCTCGGCCCCGTCGAAGGCCAGTTCGGGCGTGCCGTATGGGAGTGTGAGCGCGCGGTCGATCGCCGCGGCGAGCGTCGCGGGCTCGAGAATTCGTTCGTGTAAAAATTGTGCTCGTCCCAGCCTCTCGACATGGCGCGCGCGCACGCTCTGCTCGTCCTCACGCGCCGTCTCGAAGGGAACCAGCACCGCCGGTGTTCCGACCATCAGCGTTTCCGCCACGGTGTTGTAGCCGGCCTGCGAAATTGCGAGTTTCGCGGCGCCGATCCGCTCGGGCAGGTCGTCGACGGACCCGAGCACCGTGACGTCGCCGACCGCCATCTTCCGCCAGGCTCCGACCTGGGCCGGGTCGGCACGCCTGCCCGCGACGATGGTCCAGGGTTCGCCGGCGGCCGAACAGAGCGGACGGGCGGCGAGCGCCGCATCGATCAGCCGCGCACCGACGGCACCGCCACCAGCCGACACGACGACGCCGGCGCGCGGACCCGACGTGGGTGCCACGGGCCGCACGACGTAGCCGGTGTGCTCGGGCTTAACCCGCAGCGCATCGACCGGCGCGAAGGTGGCACGAAAGGGAACCAAGCGCGCATCGCCGTGCACCAGCAAGCGATCGAAGTTTGCGTTGAAGCGCTCCACCATCCGTGCCCGACGCGCCTCATCCTTGCTCACCAGTATGTCGCGCACCGAGGCGACGGCCATCACGGTCGGCCGTACGCGTCGCGCGCAGGTCAGCATTGTGTCGATCTCGTCGTGAAACGCCCCGCGGCCGAACGGGTACATCTCGGTGACGACCACTTCGGGCCGCAGTTCTTCGACCCATTGCACCAGAGCCCGAGCCCGGGCGCGCCAAAGCGACGGCGGCACCGGCTGGCCGCTATCGTCGATCAGGGCGAAAGAGGCGGCGTCTTGGGCGCGGATCGCCGGCAGTGCGCGAAGCCGCACGCCACGCGAAAGGCCGTCGGCGATGCCCGGTCCACCGGCGGCGATCATGACGGACACACCCTTGCGTCCGACGGCTTCGGCGATCGCCATGGCGCGATGCAGGTGCCCGGTGCCGAGCAGATGCTGAACCCAGACGAGAACACCACCCTCGCTCATGAGAGGCTCGTCACGCCCACGACGCCACAGCCTCCGTGCAGGTCCAGATCGAGCAGCAGGGCCTCGTCGTCGCGCAAGCGTATCGGCGGCTTCGTCCGCATGTCCCAACCGGTCGCCATGGCCAGCATCGCCCGTCTCACACCCTTGTGGGTGATCACCGCGCGATCCGCGGGCGCCCGCCGCCACGATTCGAAGAGCGACGAGAGCCTTTCGACCACGTCGCGCGGGCTTTCACCACCGTCGGGTCGAAAGTCCAGACCGCGCGCCTCGTTTTCCGCCATCGCCGCACCCAGAGAACGACGCAACGTGTCGAGCGTTCGTCCCTCGAAACGCCCCCAGTCCATTTCCGTCAAGCGCGGCTCGATCTCGGGTTGCGTCCAGCGGAGCAACTCCGCCGTCTCGATCGCTCTTGCCAGCGGGCTGGAAAAGCACGGCAGCGCCGCGAGCCGGACGGGCAGCCGCAGTCCCGACACGTATGCGCGGCCCGGAGCGTCCAGCGGCACGTCGCGCCGTCCCTGGAGGCGTCTTTGCCGGTTCCAGGCCGTGGGGCCGTGACGCAGCACCGTCAGGCGCATGTGCAGGTCTCTAGGATGCGCGCGAGGCGGGCCCGGGCGACGGGCTCGCCATGCACCTCGCGCGCAATTTGCGCGGCGTTACGCGCCATGGTCGCGCGCAAACCCACGTCCGCGATCAAGCGGTCGACGGCGGCGGCCAGCGGCCGGGCTGCAGGGCGATCGACCAGAAGGCCGGTCGTGCCGTGCCGGACGATGTCGACCACCCCTCCGTCGCTGCAGGCGACGACCGGCAGCCCCGCGGCCTGCGCTTCGAGAAGCGCCATGCCGTAGGCTTCACGCAAGGCCGGCCAAACCATGAAATCCGCGGCGGCATGAAGGTGCGACAGTGCCGGTCGCGGCAGTTCGCCCAGAAAGGTCACCCGCGAGCGCACCGGCGCGAAGGCACGCTCGATGGTCTCACGTGCGATGCCGTCGCCGGCGACGAGCAGGTGCCAGTTGCGGCGGCGCACCTGCTGCAAGCTTCGGGCGAGCAGCCGGTAGGACGTTTTCTTGACGTCGTCGCGCATCATCGCGACGGTGATCATCCAGGCCGATCCGGCATCGAGACCGAAGTCTCGCGCCAATTCCCGGCGAGCGGGACCGCGGTCGGCTGGACGCTCGTCGAGCGAGACGAAGGGCGGGAAGTGGTGCAGCCGGTGCGGTGGGACGAACGGTGCCAGGCCCTCTTCGTCCTGTCGCGTCATCGCCAGCACGGCCGTCGCCTCGGAGACCGCATGCACGGTCTGGGCGTGACCTCGGGCCCATGGACCATCGGCCTGCTTGCCGGCAATCGATGCTTCGGCGACGACATAGGGTATGGCCGATGCATGCGCGATCGCGGCGCCGAGCAGGTCCGGTGCCTTGTGATAGGCGTGGTAGGTGAACCAGAGATCCGGCCGCCGTTCGGGTGATCGGGCGTATTGGCGCAACAGGATGTCCGCGGCCCTTCGGCCCATGCTCTGCAGACGCTGCTGTCTGTGCGCGTCGCCGTCGCGATCGAAGGTGCGCAGGTGACACGCCGTAGTGACATCGTGACCGAGCCCGCGCAACAGGCCCATGAAAGCGCGTGCCATGTGACGGTCGCCGGAGGGGGTCGGGTGATCGGGCGCCTTTAGCGGCGCATAGAAGGCGATACGCATCAGCGAGCGATGGCCTCGTCGAGCAGTCCGGCCAGGCGATCGAGGCCCGCGGACGCATCGAACCGTTCCATCACCTTCGCCCGCGCCGCCATCGCCAGTCTTCGCCGCAGATGTGGCCCGGAGATCAGCCGGGCCAGCGCGTCGCCGGGTCGCGCGCATCCATCCGTTTGCGTCAACAACCCGGTCACCTCGTGCTCGACGAACTCCCGGATGCCGTCCATCGGTGTGGTCAAAAGGGCCGCACCGGCCATCGCGGCCTCAAGGAGCACATTCGGCAGGCCGTCACGGTCACCGCTCCCGGCGATCCGCGCCAGCAGGCAGAAGATGTCGGCCTGCCGCATGTGCTCCATGACCACCGCGCGTGGCTGCGCCCCCAGCCAGCTCGTTCGTCCTTCGAGACCCGACGCGGCTGCGAGTGTCCGAAGATCGTCGATGAGCTCTCCGCCACCGATATGGACGAACCGCCAGTGCAGATCGTCGGGCAGCGTCGCCAGCGTCCGCAGGATATCGTCGATCCCTTTCTTTTCCACCGCCCGCGCCACGCTCAGGATCAGGACCGGCGCGTTGGGATCGCGGCCGTCGCGTTCGTGACGCTGCTCGAGGGTGCGAGCGGCCGCCGGCCAGTGGCGCAGATCGAGCCCGTGATAGAGCAGGTGGACACGCGCCTGCGGGCAGAGCCGGCGCAGATGCTCCGTGTTCGTCCGCGTGCAGCAAACCGTCCAGCGGGCTCGCGACAGTTTCTCGCGGAGCTCGGGCTCGGGTGTGGTCCAGATGTCCTTGGCGTGCGCCGACAGCGCGAACGGCCGCTCGAGCAGCCGGGCGGCGTAGAAAGTGACGGAAGCCGGAGTGTGCAGGAAATGACCGTAGAGCAGGCGGACGGCCGGATCGATCTCGTGCGCCAGAACCAGGGCTTGGCCGAACCGGCGAAGGCGGTTGCGGGTCGGATCGCGACGCAGGTGAGCCAGCCAGAGCAGGAAGGTCGACCAGAAGCGCTTTCCTCGCAGCGAAGCCAGCAAGGCACGAGCGACCCGGAGCGGCTCGTCGTGCAGATATTCCGGCAGATAGAGAACCGAAGCGCGAACACGCTCGTGCACGGGATGGATATGCTCGTCCGTCGGGTGGCGCAGCGAAACGATGTCGAGTTCGAAGCCGCGATGCTCCAGTCCTTCGATCTCCTGTGCCACGAAGGTCTCGGACAAGCGCGGGTAGCCCTTGACCACGACCGCGACCCGACCACGCCCGATTGCCCGGTCGGGATCAGCCGGCGGCACCGACCCGCCTCGGCACCACGTGATGCTCGTCGAGCCATGGAGCAGCGAGCGAGGCGATCGATTCGAGCCCCGTGAACATACGGTCGAGCGCCGAAGGATTCGGCTTGGGCCAATGCGGCAGGTCGCGGAGAGCCTCGGCCATGCGCGCGGCGTCACGAACACCGTCGTCGGCGATGCACCGCACGAGACCGAGGCCCGACGCCCGCTCGGCGCGCAGTGCCTGCTCGAGGCGTGGCACCGTGCGCGGCATGATGAGGCTCGGTTTGCCGAATGACAGGATCTCGCAGAAGGTGTTGTAACCGCCCATCGCGACGACCCCCGCCGCGCGCTCGAACAGCGTCTCGACCTGCGCCTCGAAGGTGGTCGCGCGGACTTTCTCCAACCGGTTCACCCGCGCCTGAAAACGCATGCGATCGTCGAGATTCATGAACGGGCCGAAGAGGATGAGTGCCGGATAGGGGATGCCCGGATCGTGCTCGTAGGCACGCAGCACCCAGTCGATCAGGTCTTCGCCGTCCCCGCCGCCACCCGTCGTCACCAGGACGAACGGCTCGGGCGGCAGCGCGTAGCCGGTCGGAACGTGGCCGTGCTCGGGCACGGCCCGCCGGATGTAGCCGGTAAATGCGAGCTTGTCGGCGAAACGCCGCATGCCGGGCACCTCGCGGAGCGGATCGAAGATCTCCGGCAGACCGTACACCCAGATGTCGTCGTAAAGGTCCTGCAGGGCGGGAAAGACGCCCTTGCGCTCCCATTCGTCGACCAGCATGCGCGGATCGTCCATCACGTCGCGCAGGCCCAGCACGCAGCGGGTGCCCCGACGACGCAGGATCGAGAGCGTCCGCTCGACCTCGCCGCGCAGGCCGAGCGGCTCCTTGTCGACGAGAAACAGGTGCGGATCGAAAATCTCGGCGGTGTGGCGGATGATCGACGCGCGCATCGCCAGGGTCCGCTCGATATCGATGTGCAGCTTGAGCGAGGTGTACTCGCCATTGCGCAGTTTGATGACGCCCGGCACGCGGACGAAATCCACACGCGCCTTGAAGTCGAAGCTGCCGATGATCGGCGAACCCGACAGGATCAGGACCGAAAGACCCTTGAACCGGTCGACGAGGTCGTGGGCGATCGCCCGGCAGCGACGCAGATGGCCCAGGCCGAAACTGTCGTGGCTGTAGATGAGAAGCCGGCGTCCCTCGAACATGCTCCCGCCTGCGCGTTGTGCGCGCGCACTATGGCAGATGCACCGATCACGACGAAGGGCGGATTTGTCGGCGCCGACGGCGTGCAAACCGATATTCCTTGACGAAATAGGTTTATTATCTCATAATGCGTCGGCCTTTCCTCCTTTTGCCGGAGTATATCATGAGTTTGCTCTTACCCGTGGACGATAACGGCCACCCGATCCAGTGCCTGGGTTTCGACTATCGTGGAACCCAGTCGATCTCCGTCAGCGCCGTCAGCGGCCGCAACCCGCAACCGATCGCCAGCGACATCGAACTGGTGACGATCATCGCGACCGGAGCCTGCCGCTTCGAGGTCGGTGACGCGCAGGTGACCGCCGATCCGGCCACCAGCCCCTTCCTCTATCCCGGCGTCTATGTCGACGTACCGCTGGGCCGCGGCGAAACCCACATCGCCTTCGTCACCGATGGCGAGGCGTGCGTCGCCCATGTGATCGGAAGAATCTGAGGTGTCGTTCAGGCTCGGCATGACGTCGAGGTCGCTGCGCCTGCTGGACGCGACGTCGACGCCCATACCCATCGCCCCGCCGCCTCCGCCACCCCCTCCGCCGCCTCCACCTCCGCCCCCGCCGCCGGGCGCACCGGTGCTGCTGGTTACGGAGAACGGTGAGCGGATCGTGACGGAGAACGACGACCCCATCGAACTGGAGTCCGCCTGATGGCGAACAAGCAGATCCACGAACTTGCTCCCGCAGCGACCCTGACGCCCGACGACCGCATCGTAGTCTCGACGGCTTCGGGCAATCTCTCGCGCAACACCACACTCGGGGCCCTGCCCTTCAAGGACGCCGACGGCGCGGCCGTCGTTCGTCCGATCGCCGACAAGCTCGCCGAGCAGGCGTCGGTACGTGATTTCGGTGCCGTCGGCGACGGCTCGGCCGACGACGCACCGGCGTTTCGCGCCGCACTCGCGGCTCGTGCGTCGATCTTCGTGCCGCCCGGCACCTACAGGCTGGCCGGCATCGTCGACGTGCTCCCCACCCGCCGCATCCTCGGCGCCGGCCGTGACGTCACCACCATCGTCGCCGAGGGCGATCGGGCCTTCGTCTTCCAGCGCAACGAAGGTGCCTTCGTGGTCGATCCGGGCAGCGCGTCGGACTGGAACCGCTCGTCGATCGCGGGCCTGACCATCCGCATGACCCGGGGCGGCATCAAAGCCTTCGGTCACGAGTTCCGCGCCACCGACATCGGCTTTTTCGGCGGCGCCGCCACCGGGCCCGCCGACGAGCACGGCTGGTGCCTCGATCTGGTCGATGCCAACGAGTGCCATCTGTCGGGGATCAACGCCGGCTATGGCGGCGGCACCCGCCATCGGATGAACGCCAACGGCATTCGCTGGCGGGCGCAGACGGCGGGCGTGAACTATGGAGACAGCCTGGTTCAGGAGGTCTCCATCAAGCTCGCCTCGGCGGACACCATCGGCGTGCTGCTGGACGGCCACACCGCGACCGGCAGCACCAATCTCTGCAACAACATGGTGCTGCAGCGGCTGCAGGTGAACGCGCCGCTCAACGGCAGCGGTCTCGTGCCGCTGCCCAACACGATCGGCGTCAAGCTCTGGAACGCCGCCCGGATCTCCCTCATCGACTGCAACATCGAGGTTGTCGACGTCGCCTTCGAGGAATATTCCCAGAGCGGCGGTGGTGCTGCCGGTGCCTGTGTCGGCAATGCCTACCTCAACTGCGCGGTGCACAACTGCAACACCCATTACCGCGACAGCAACGCCGCCACGCCCCGATCGGTGATCCAGCGCACCTTTCTGGGCGGCGACAATCTGGGACCGATCACCACCGGCAATGCCGGCGACGCCTCGGCACGGGCACAGGATGGCGACAGCTTTCTGCAAGGCGCCTGGATCGCCGGCATCGACGGCAGGCCGGCGGTTCAGCTGCGTGCCCGCGACAAGGACGTCCTCCTGCTGACCGGTGACAACAAGGGTGCGGGTCAGCCGCTGGCCGACGGTCACCCGGCGCAGATCGCCCCCTATCACGGCTTCGTCTTCGATCTCCGCTCGACGGAAAGTGCCAAGCTGACCCGGCCGGTGGCCACGGGAGCGGCCAATCCCGACGGTGTCGGTCCGGCCCTGGCCGACGTGCGGCTCGAACTCGGCAACGGCGAGGGCGACGTGCGCGGCGAGCTCGCCCGAGTGCAGGTCAACGATCCGTTGCATCTGCCGGGCCGGACGACGGAGCCCAAGCGTCCGATCGACGGCCTCGTGCATCATGCCGCCACGGCCGGAGCCCTGCCGCCCACGGGCGAATGGTATCTGGGTCCGGGGCTCTACGCCCAGGTCAATGGCGGCGAGCATCCGCCCGTCGCGGTGCAGCGCGGGGCGGTGCCGGAGAAGGAGCGCAACGCCGACTTCACGGTGTCACCGGCCGATTTCGGCAAGATCCTGCGTGTCGCCAATGCGAGCGACCGTCTGGTGACCATCCCGGCGGGCCTGGTGCAGCCAGGGTCCGGTGCCAGGCGGTTCTGGGTCATCCGTCAAGGCACCGGCCGCGTCACCTTCGCCGGCACGGGTGGTCTGCCGATCCGCTCGACCGGCGGCGAGCTCTCGATCGCCGAGCAATACCAGATGGTCGAGGTGGTGCTGACCGCCAGCGAAGCCTACCTGATCCACATCCTGCCCGACGCCCTCGAGCGCTACGAACGGCCGTTGCACTGGACCGGCGGCAATTTCGCCTTGCCGGCAAGCTACCTGGGCAAGCTGGTCCGCGTCAGCCACGGTGACACGAGTGCCCCGCGCTACCTGGAGATTCCGACCGGCATCGTGCCGCTCGGTATGGATGCGGTGAGCTTCTGGGTGATGAAGGCGGGTCCGGCCGACGTCGAAATCCGCGTCGGCGCCGGCATGACGCTGGCCTCGCCGTCCGGCACGCCCTATCGGATCACCCAGGCGAACAAGGTGGTCGAGATCGTCGTCACCAACTCCGTCGGGCGCAACCCGGCACTGGCCGGCAAGCAGCCCGACACGGTCTACGTCATCGACTGACCCGGATGGGCGCGGTGGAGCGACGTCTCGTGTCGCTCCACCGCCTCGTCTCGGGGCTCCGTCACGACGGCGAGAATCATCAGCAGCACGGTCGCGTGATAGACCGTGTTGAAATAGTTCTGCAGCACGCTCTGGGTCACCATGTCGGCGGCGAGCACCAGCATCAACGCGCGCCGGGCCGGTACGGCTTCAATCGCCGCGGCGCGCAGCGTGCGCGCGAGCATCCCGCCGATCAGCAGCGTCACCATCAGCAGTCCGGGCAGCCCCGCCTCGAAATAGAACCGCACGAATTCGTTGTGCGGCCATTCCAGCATCCGCCCGCCTTCGATCCACGGTCGACCTTCGGTCATCATCGACCGGACCGCGCCGATGCCGTGGCCGAACGGCCGATCGGCCGCCAGCGCCAGCCAGTGCACCAGGCTGTGCGAGCGGCCGGAGGTGAAATCCGAGGTGCCGTCACCGACCAGTCTCAGCAGGAAAGCGTCGCTCACGGCGACCGTGTGGACGGCGAACACCACCAGACCCGCGAGCGTCACGAACACGAGCGTGCGCAACTGGCGGCTGCGTTCGGGACCCGCCGCGACCGACAGGAGGCCCATCAGCACCAGTGTCAGCAAGGCGGTCCGCGTCGCCGAGAGCAGCACCATGAGCAGGGCCAGGAGCGCCACCAGAAGGGCCGTGAAGCGTGCGAACCCGCGCCGCTCCACGGCTCCGTTGCAGGCCAGAACGAGGGCGATCGTGCAGAGACTGGCGTGGGTGATGACCGATCCGGTCAGGTCCAGCCGCATCAGCGCGTCGTGGCCGCGAAGCACCACATTGTCGGCACCGGCGGCGACGGTCACCGCCATGGCCAGCACGTAGAGTCCGAGCACCTTGGCGACGAGGCCCGCGAGATCGACGTCTTCGAGCGCGTGGGCGAGATGGGGCGCCATCAGCAGGGCGACGATCGGCAGGAGAATCTTGTAGTCCAGGAGATCGAACGTGCCGCCTGCGTCCAAAAGCGCGATCGTCGTCAGCAGCCACAGGAGCACCACCGGCAGTTCGTGACCGCGGCGGGCGAAGATCGGGCGATACAGGACACACGCGCCGGCGAGAAGCGCCACGATCGCCGAGAACAGCGCGACGCGCGCCTGCTGCAGGCCGAGCAGTGCCGCCGCCGAGGAGGACAGGAAGAGAAAGCTCGTGGCGGCCAGAAAAAGCAGCCGGATCGTGTGCACCATTCGGCCCGTTCGCTCTTGGCGGACCCTCAGCATAAGAGCTGCTTGACGAGTAAATCAACCTATGATTGATATATTCATCCGGCCAGCCTCGATGGGTTCCATGCTGACGAAAACGAGACCGTTCCCCATGATCGGGCGCGACAGCGCTTTCTTCGGCGTCTCGCAAACTTGCGCGTTCGTGCTGGCGGCCAATTTCGTCATGCAGGGCATGCGCGGGATGGACAATGGCGAGCTGTGCTTTCGCATCCTGCTCGAAGGTGCCGTCGCGAGCCTCGTGCTGGCGCTGCTGCCGGCCGCCTGGCCGCCGTCGGCGACGCTGCCGCTGGCGCTCGTGACGGCTCATCTGTTCAACTTTACGCTCAACGGCCAGGTGTTCGTCTGCGTCCGCTATTGCCGTTTCTTCCGCCGCTCGCCCGACGTTCTCGACGAGTGGCTGCAAAAGCGCGTCCTCCGTCTCAAAGCCTCCGGCTGGCTCGACGAGGCCTTGTGTCTGGGCTCGAAGGGCACGGGCGAGAGAGCGCGATCGGCCCGTTCCGACATCGACCTGCGCTTGATCACGCCCGTCGGCATCGCCGGATGGCTGCGCACCAATCTCCTGCTCCTGTCGTTACGCAGCGAAGCCTTCTTTCGGGCGATCCCGCTCGATCTCTACGCCTATGATCGCATCGAAAGCCTCAAGCGGTTCGACGGTGCGGAGCCGTTGCTGATCGTCCTCGACCGCAAGGGGCGCCTGGCGCGAACCTTCGCGCACCGGCCCCTGACCCGCGCCTGATGGCGCTGCACGTCGAACATCGCCGCACCTGCCTCGCCTTTTCGCCGGGCGGCCACCACGCCGAGCTGATGCGCGCGCTCGACGGCATCCGCTTCACCGACTGCTTCCACGTCACCTTCGCCAGCCAGCGGCCGGACGATCCCCTCGCCCGTCGAACCTATCGCCTGTGCCACCCCCGCCGTGTCCCGGGGCGCACCCTCGTCAACGTCTTGCAGAGCCTGTGGGTGATCGTTCACGAGCGACCACGCCTCGTGATCTCGAGCGGCGCCGACGTGGCGGTGGCCGTCGTCGCTTTCGGTCGCCTGCTCGGCGCGCGGACCATTTTCGTCGAGAGTGCCGGCAGCCTCGAGCCGACTCTGGCCGGGCGGCTCGCCTATCCCTTCGCCGACCTCTTCATCGTCCAGTGGCCCGAGGCGCTCCGCCGCTTTCCGAGAGCCGTGCTGGCCGACGGGCCGCTTCTTTGATCACGGTGGCCGTCGGCACCTTCATCCGCGGTTTCGACGACCTCGTCCGCGCCGCCGACGGTTTGGGTCGTGAAGGTTTCGCGCAAATCGGTCATTCCGCTTTTCGCCCGCAGCATCTCGAATGGGCGTGCTTCCTGCCGCAGACCGAGCTCTTCGATCGCCTGCGTCGCAGCGAGCTCCTGATCGGCCATGCGGGCATGGGTCTCATCGGCGACGGCCTGCGCGCCGGATGTCGTCTGATCGTCGTGCCGCGCCGTGGCGCGATCGGTCCGGGCAATCCGATCAACGATCAGCGCGCCTTCGCCCGCAGGCTCGCGAGCATGCTTCCGATCACGGTCTGCGAGGATTTGCAGCAGCTCCCCGACACCGTCCGCCGGGTTCTTGACGGACCGCGCCCCGGCCCCACACGACGGCGGAGCAACGTGCCCGAACTGATCGCCGGCTTTCTCGCCCGCGGCTGAGCCGGCCCGAGCTTGAACGCAGGACGACCACGGCGCACATAGATCGCATGTCCGAAGAGATGGTGCACCCTACCGGTCGGGCCGGGGCCCCGACGGGCGCAGCGCTGATCAAATCGCTCTTGCGCAGCCTGCCCAACGAGCCCGGCGTCTATCGCATGATCGACGGCAAGGGCGCGCTGCTCTATGTCGGCAAGGCTAAGTCGCTCAAGAAACGGGTGGCGTCCTACGTCAAGATCCAGGCCCTGAGTGCGCGTCTCCAGCGGATGGTGGCGTTGACCCGTGCGATGGAGTTCGTCACGACCTCGAGCGAAGTCGAGGCACTGCTGCTCGAATCGAACCTCATCAAGCGCCATCGGCCGAGCTTCAACATCGTCCTGCGCGACGACAAGAGCTTTCCCTACATCTATCTGCGTCACGACCACGCCTTTCCGATGATCGGCAAGCATCGGGGCGCCAAGCGCGAGGATATCGACTATTTCGGTCCATTCGCTTCGGCGGGCGCCGTCAACGATACACTCAACGCGCTGCTGCGCGCCTTCCCCTTGCGCAACTGCTCGGATGCCGTCTTCGACAGCCGCTCGAGACCCTGTCTGCAGTATCAGATCAAGCGCTGCTCGGCTCCCTGCGTCGGGCGTATCGACGCCGCGAGCTACGGCGAGCTGGTGAGCGAGGTGCACGCCTTTCTGGGCGGGCGCACGCGCGACGTGCAGGAGCGGCTGCAGAAGGAAATGCACGCGGCCGCCGAAGCGCTCGACTTCGAGAAGGCGGCCGTGCTGCGCGATCGGGTCAAGGCCATCACCCACATCGCCAGCCGTCAGGGCATCAACACGGCGGCGGTCGAGGACGCCGACGTCATCGCCGCGCACGAAACCGGCGGACAGGTCTGCGTGCAGGTGTTCTTCTATCGGGGTGGCTGCAACTACGGCAATCGCGCCTACTTCCCGGGCCACACCAGGGATGCCGATCCGTCCGAGATTCTCGCTGCCTTCGTCTGCCAGTTCTATGCCGAGCGGGCGGCGCCACGCGAGGTGCTGCTCGGTGCCGACATCCCCGAGCGGACGCTGATCGAGGATGCGCTCACCACGAAGGCGGAGCATCGCGTGCGGCTTCTCGTGCCGCAGCGCGGCGCCAAATGCCAGCTCGTGCAGATCGCCCGGCAGAACGCCGAGCAGGCGCTCGCGCGCAAGCTGGCGCAGCAGGAAAGCCAGGCGTTCCTGCTGGGTGCGCTGGCGGAGCGCTTCGCGCTGGACGCCGTGCCCGCGCGCATCGAGGTCTACGACAACAGCCACATCCAGGGGGCCCATGCCGTCGGCGCCTTCGTCGTGGCCGGTCCCGAGGGCTTCGATCGCCGCGCCTATCGGACCTTCACCATCCGCGGCGACGATCTGCAGCCGGGCGACGATTTCGGCATGATG
>JAGREO010000147.1 GCA_020446525.1 Geminicoccaceae bacterium
CGTTTGTATCGGCAAGGCCGGCCGCAACCGCTGGCTGGGCAAGCGCCCGTCGGTTCGCGGCGTCGCCATGAACCCGATCGACCATCCGCGCGGCGGCGGCGAAGGCCGCACCTCCGGCGGCCGTCATCCGGTGACGCCTTGGGGCAAGCCGACCAAGGGCCACCGCACGCGCAACAACAAGAAGACGCAGGGCTTCATCATCCGCTCTCGCCACGTCGCCAAGAAGAGGAAAGGCTGAGGATGCCCCGTTCCGTCTGGAAAGGTCCGTTCGTCGACGGTTATCTGTTCGACAAGGCCGAGAAGGCGCGCTCGAGTGGGCGCAACGAGATCATCAAGACCTGGTCGCGTCGCTCGACGATCATGCCCGACTTCATCGGTCTGACCTTCGCCGTCTACAACGGCAAGAAGTTCGTGCCGGTCTACGTGACCGAGAACATGGTCGGTCACAAGCTCGGCGAGTTTTCGCCCACCCGCACCTATACCGGCCACGGGGCCGACAAGAAGGTCAAGAGGAGATAGGGATGGGCAAGCCCAAGCAGGAACGGCGTCTGGCCGACAACGAGGCGCTCGCCGAGGCGACGCTGCTACGTACCAGCCCGCAGAAGCTCGGTCTCTTGGCCGGAATGATCTCCGGCATGCCGGTGGACAAGGCCGTGGTTGCCCTCGAGTTCAGTCAGAAGCGGATTGCCGGCGCGGTGAAGAAGGCACTCGAGAGCGCCATCGCCAACGCCGAGAACAATCATGGACTCGACGTCGACCGGCTGGTGGTGGCCGAAGCGAGTGTCGGCAAGCACCTGCTGATGAAGCGGATGCGACCCAGGGCGCGCGGGCGCTCGGCGCGTATCCAGAAACACTTCAGCAAGCTCCGCATCGTCGTGCGCGAAGCGAACGAGGAGGCCGCCTGATGGGCCAGAAAGTAAATCCCGTCGGCCTCAGGCTCGGCATCAACCGCACTTGGGACAGCCGTTGGTATGGCGACGACGATTACGCCAAGATGCTGCACGAGGATCTCAAGATCCGCGAGTTCCTGCAAAAGCGCCTGGCCCAGGCCGGTTTGAGCCGGATCGTCATCGAACGTCCGGCCAAGCGTGCGCGCATCACGATCTACACCGCCCGACCCGGCGTGGTGATCGGCAAGAAGGGCGAGCAGATCGAGAATCTCCGCAAGGAGCTTTCGGCGATGTGCAACGGCGAGGTCCATCTGAACATCGTCGAGATCCGCAAGCCCGAGCTCGACGCCAAGCTGGTGGCCGAGAACATCGCGCAGCAGCTTGAACGACGGGTGACCTTCCGGCGGGCGATGAAGCGCGCCGTGCAGTCGGCGATGCGGATCGGCGCCCAAGGGATCAAGGTCACCTGCGGCGGACGATTGGGCGGCGCCGAGATCGCCCGCACCGAATGGTATCGCGAGGGCCGGGTGCCGTTGCACACGCTGCGCGCCAACATCGATTTCGGCCGGGCGACCGCGACCACCGCCTACGGTACCTGTGGGGTGAAGGTCTGGGTTTTCCGTGGCGAGATCATGGAGCACGACCCGATGGCCTACGACAAGCGCATGAACGAACAGACCACCGGGCGAAGCTGAGGATCGATCGATGCTGCAACCCAAACGCACCAAGTTTCGCAAGGCCTTCAAGGGGCGCATCCACGGGCTGGCTTCCGGCGGCACCGATCTGAATTTCGGCGCGTACGGTTTGAAGACCACCGAGCCCGGACGCGTCACGGCGCGGCAGATCGAAGCCTGCCGCCGGGCCATCACCCGTCACCTCAAGCGCGCCGGACGCGTGTGGATCCGCATCTTTCCCGACAAGCCGGTGACCAAGAAGCCGGCCGAGGTGCGCATGGGCAAGGGAAAGGGATCGGTCGAGCTCTGGGTCGCCCCGGTGAAGCCCGGCCGGATCATGTTCGAGATCGACGGCGTGCCGCACGATCTGGCCGAAGAGGCGATGCGTCGCGGCGCCGCCAAACTGCCGGTCGCCACGCGCTTCGTGCAACGCGTGCAGGAGGTGTGAGGAGATGAAAGCCAGCGAGGTGCGCGCCAAGTCTGTCGACCAGTTGAATGAGCAACTGCTGTCGCTCAAGAAGGAGCAGTTCAATCTGCGCTTTCAAAGAGCGACCGGCCAGCTCGAGGGTACGGCGCGTGTCCGGGTGATCCGTCGGGACATCGCACGCATCCGGACAATTCTGCACGAGCGGCACCGGGCCGAAACGGCCGCCGGCGCCCGTGCCGGTGAAGGAGTCTGACGAACCATGCCCAAACGCGTGCTGCAGGGGACGGTGGTCAGCGACAAGGGCGACAAGACGGTGATCGTCACCGTCGAGCGCCGGCTGATGCATCCGCTCTACAAGAAGTACATCCGCCGCTCCAAGCGTTATGCGGCGCACGACGAGGCCAACCGCTTCAAGGTCGGTGACGTCGTCCGCATCCAGGAGTGCAGGCCTCTGTCCAAGACCAAGTGCTGGGAAGTTCTGGTCGAGGATGCGGCGCCGGCGGCTTCGGCTTAAGGAACGAAATCGATGATACAGGCCGAATCCAATCTGGACGTCGCCGACAATTCCGGTGCGCGGCGGGTGCAGTGCATCCGCGTGCTCGGCGGCTCCGGTCGGCGCTGGGGCTCGATCGGCGACGTCATCGTCGTCGCCGTCAAGGAGGCCATCCCGCGCGGCCGCGTGAAGAAGGGCGACGTGCATCACGCCGTCATCGTTCGTACGGCCAAGGAAATCCATCGGCCGGACGGCACGGCGATCCGCTTCGACAAGAACGCCGCGGTGCTCATCAACAATCAGGGCGAGCCGATCGGCACGCGCATCTTCGGTCCGGTGACCCGCGAGTTGCGCGCCAAGCGCTTCATGAAGATCATCAGCCTGGCGCCGGAGGTTCTGTGATGGCGGCGAAGATCAGGAAGGGCGACAAGGTCGTCGTGCTGACCGGCAAGGACAAGGGCCGTCAGGGCGAGGTCCTCAAGGTCCTGCCGTCCGAGGGCCGGGCCGTGGTCCAGGGCGTGGCGATGATCAAGAAGCACCAGAAGCCGGGGGCCCAGGGTGCGGGCGGCATCCTCCAGCGCGAGGCGTCGATCCAGCTCTCCAACGTGGCGCACGTCGATCCTTCGGACGGCAAGCCGACCCGGGTCGGCTTCAAGGTCCTGGATGACGGTCGCAAGGTGCGCTTCGCCAAGCGCTCAGGCGAAATCATCGATCGCTGAGGAACGACAATGACGCGGCTGAAGAAGCATTACGACGAGGTCGTCAAGTCGGGCCTCAAGGAGAAGTTCGGGTACAAGAACCCGATGCAGGTGCCCAGACTCGAGAAGATCGTCATCAACATGGGTGTCGGTGAAGCGGTCTCCGACAGCAAGAAGCTGACCAGTGCGGTGGGCGAGCTGGCCAAGATTTCGGGCCAGAAGCCGGCGATCTGCAGGGCGCGCCGTTCGGTCGCCAACTTCAAGCTGCGCGAGGGCATGGGCATCGGCTGCAAGGTCACGCTGCGACGCGAGCGGATGTACGAGTTTCTCGACCGGCTGGTGACGATCGCCCTGCCGCGGGTGCGCGATTTTCGCGGCATTTCCGACAGGAGCTTCGACGGTCGCGGCAATTATGCGTTCGGGATCAAGGAGCAGATCGTGTTTCCCGAGATCAACTACGACGATATCGACGAGACGCGCGGCATGGACGTGATCATCTGCACGACGGCACGGACCGACGACGAGGCGAGGGAGCTTCTTCGCGGGTTCGACATGCCGTTCCGCAAGTAGAAGACGAGGACGACGAAGCATGGCGAAGAAGAGCTCGATCGAGAAGAACGAGCACCGGCGCGCGCTGGTCCAGCGGTATGCGGCGCGGCGCGCGGCGCTCAAGAAGATCGTCGACAATCGCGATGGCGATCCCGAGGAGCGTTTCGAGGCGGTACTCAAGCTGGCGAAGCTGCCGCGCAATTCGTCGAAGGTCCGGGTGCGCAACCGCTGCAATCTGACCGGACGTCCGAGAGGCTATTATCGCAAGTTCGGCCTGTCCCGCATCGCCCTTCGGGATCTGGCGTCCGAAGGTCTGGTGCCGGGCGTCACCAAGTCGAGCTGGTAGAGCTGGAGCACGATCGATGACCATGAGCGACCCGCTCGGTGACATGCTCACACGCATCCGCAACGGTCAGATGGCGCACAAGTCGGCGATCCGCTCGCCGATGTCCAAGCTGCGCCAGAACGTTCTGGAAGTCTTGCAGCGGGAGGGCTATATCCGCGGCTTCCGCCAGGTCGACGAGACCGCCGGCAAGGGCGAGCTGTCGATCGAATTGAAGTATCACAATGGCGAGCCGGTGATCCGTCACATCAAGCGGGTCTCCAAGCCGGGCCGACGGATCTATGCCGGCGTTGCCGACCTGCCGCAGGTCTTTAACGGGCTCGGTATCGCCATCCTGTCGACGCCGCGCGGCGTCATCTCGGACAACGAGGCGCGTGAGCGGCACGTCGGCGGCGAAATCCTCTGCACGGTGTTTTGATCATGTCGCGAATCGGCAAACATCCGGTGACGGTTCCGTCCGGCGTGACGGTCTCGATCGACGGCCAGGAAGTGGCGGTCAAGGGCAAGCTCGGCGCGTTGCGCGAGGTGCTGCCGCGGGAGATCGCGGTGGCGCAGAAGGAAGGTGGCATCGAGGTGCGTCCGCACGAAATGGACAAGCGCGGGCGTGAGATGTGGGGCCTGTCGCGGACGCTGGTGCAGAACATGGTCACCGGAGTGAGCGACGGCTTCACCACGCGGCTGGAGATCTCGGGCGTCGGCTATCGCGCCAATGTGGACGGCAAGATTCTCAATCTGCAGCTCGGCTACAGCCACGACATCAAGTTCGCCATTCCCGACGACGTGAAGATCGTCTGCGAGACGCCGACTGCGATCGTCATCAGTGGTGCCGAGAAGCGCCGGGTCGGACAGATCGCCTCCGAGCTGCGCGGCTTTCGCAGGCCCGAGCCCTACAAGGGCAAGGGCATTCGCTATTCGGACGAGACCATCCGGCGTAAGGAAGGCAAGAAGAAGTAATGTTGACGGCCAAGGACAGGTTCGCACGGCGTGCTGCGCGCAGCCGCTTCGCGATCAAGAAGAACGCCGGCGGCCGGCCGCGGCTTTGCGTGTTCCGTTCCGGGCGCCACATCTACGGCCAGATCATCGACGATCGGGCGAGCCGCACGCTGGCGGCGGCCTCCAGCCTGGACAGGGATCTGCGCGCGGACATCAAGACCGGCGCCGATCAGGCGGCGGCCAAGCGGGTCGGTGCGCTGCTGGCCCAGCGGGCGAAGGAAGCCGGTATCGATGCGGTCGTCTTCGATCGTGGCGGCTATCGCTATCATGGCCGGGTGAAGGCCCTGGCCGACGGCGCGCGCGAAGCCGGGCTGGCGTTTTAGAAGAGGATCGAGGATGTCACGACGCCGCAGGGACAGGGACGAGGATCGCCACGACAGTGAGCTGGTCGACAAGCTCGTCAACATCAACCGTGTCGCCAAGGTGGTGAAGGGCGGTCGCAGATTCGGCTTCTCGGCGCTGGTGATCGTCGGTGACCAGAAGGGCCGGGTCGGCTATGGCAGCGGCAAGGCGCGCGAGGTGCCCGAGGCGGTGCGCAAGGCGACCGAGCAGGCCAAGCGCTCGATGATCCGCGTGCCGCTGCGCCAGGGCCGCACGCTGCACCACGACACGATCGGACACTTCGGTGCCGGTCGTGTGCTGATGCGCTCGGCGCCGCCCGGCACCGGTGTGATCGCCGGCGGGCCCATGCGCGCCGTGTTCGAGGCACTCGGCATGCACGACGTCGTGGCCAAGTCGATGGGCACGTCCAACCCGCACAACATGGTCAAGGCGACCTTCGACGCGCTGCGCAACGTCAGCTCGCCACGCAGCGTGGCGACCAAGCGCGGCAAGAAAATCGGCGATATTCTCGGGCGGCGGGAAACCAACCTGCCGGCCGGCGAGGCCGCCGCGGCGACGGAGGCCTGAGGAGCATGGCGGCAAAGAAGCTGAAGATCACCCAGACCGGCAGTCCGATCGGCCGCAAGCCGGATCAGCGCAAGACGCTGATCGCACTGCGTCTCAACAAGATGCACCGGACGGCGCTGGTCGACGACACGCCCAACAATCGCGGGCGGATCGAGAAGGTCAAGCATCTGCTGTCGGTCGAGACGGCCTGAAGGCCGATCCGGTCGGACACGCCCCGAGAAGGCCGACGCGAAGGGAACACATGTCATGAAACTCAACGAGCTCCGCGACCGTCCCGGCGCGCGCAAGGCCGCCAAGCGGATCGGCCGTGGCATCGGCTCGGGCACGGGCAAGACCTCGGGCAAGGGACACAAGGGCCAGAAGGCGCGCAGCGGCGGTGCCGCGCGTTACTTCGAGGGCGGTCAGATGCCGATCTACCGGCGCCTGCCCAAGCGCGGCTTCAAGAACCCGTTCCGCGCCGAATACGCCGAGGTCAATCTCGATCGGCTGCAGGAAGCCGTGACCGCCGGCAGGCTCTCGGCCGACGGTACGATCGACGCCGCGCGCATGGTCGAAGCGGGTCTGATCCGACGCGTGCGCGACGGCGTGCGTCTGCTCGGTCGCGGCGAGGTGACCCAGGCGCTGACGATCGAGGTGGCGGGTGCTTCGGCATCCGCGATCAGCGCGATCGAGAAGGCCGGCGGCAGGGTCGTGCTGCCGGCAGGCGAAGGCACGCCCGCCACGGCCGAGGGCTGAGAGAAGACGGATGGCATCGGTCGCGGAACAGCTCGCCGCCAATCTGAATTTCGGCGTCTTTGCCAAGGCGACGGAGCTCAAGCGGCGCATATGGTTCGCGCTCGGCTGCCTGATCGTCTACCGGATCGGCACCTATATCCCGCTGCCGGGCATCGACCCGGAAGTGATGGCGCAGATCTTCCAGCAGCAGGCCGGCGGCATCATGGGCATGTTCAACATGTTCGCCGGCGGTGCGCTGGAGCGCATGTCGATCTTTGCGCTCGGCATCATGCCGTACATTTCCGCCTCCATCATCATGCAATTGATGACGGCGATTTCGCCGACCATCGAGCAGTTGAAGAAGGAAGGCGAGAGCGGCCGCAAGAAGATCAATCAGTACACACGCTATCTGACGGTGCTGCTGGCCACGTTCCAGGGCTGGGGTCTGGCGGTCGGGCTGGAGGCGATGCAGGGGCCCTCGGGCTCGGCGGTGATCGATCCGGGCCTCTTCTTCCGCTTCGTCACGGTCGTCACCATCGTCGGTGGCTCGGTCTTCCTGATGTGGCTGGGTGAGCAGATCACCGCGCGCGGTATCGGCAACGGCATCTCGCTGATCATCTTCGTCGGTATCATCGCGCAATTGCCGTCGGCCATCGCGAGCCTGCTCGAACTCGGCCGCACCGGTGCCATCTCGCCGCTCTTCATCATCTTCGTTTTCCTGCTCGGTGTCGCCGTCATCGCCTTCATCGTCTTCATGGAGCGGGCGCAGCGACGCATCCTGGTGCAGTATCCCAAGCGCCAGCAGGGCAACCGGATGTTCGGCGGCGAGAGCTCGCACCTGCCCCTGAAGCTCAACACCTCGGGCGTCATCCCGGCAATCTTCGCCAGCTCGCTGCTGCTGTTGCCGGCCACCATCGGCAGTTTCGCCGGAGCGGGCGGCGCCGGCGGTTTCTTCGCCGGTATGAGCGCCCTGATGGGGCGCGGCCAACCGCTGTTCCTGCTGTTTTATGTCGGCCTGATCGTGTTCTTCGCATTCTTCTACACGTCTGTAGTGTTCAATCCGAAGGAGACGGCGGACAATCTGCGCAAGCACGGCGGCTTCATTCCGGGCATCCGTCCCGGCCAGCGCACCGCCGACTATTTCGATTACGTGCTGACCCGGCTGACCACGGTGGGTGCCGCCTACCTAGCGGCGGTCTGTATCCTGCCCGAGATCCTCATCTCGCAATATGCCGTGCCCTTCTATTTCGGCGGCACCAGCCTTCTGATCGTCGTCTCGGTGACCATGGACACGGTGTCACAGATCCAGTCGCATCTCATCGCGCACCAGTATGAAGGCCTCATCAAGAAAGCCAGATTACGGGGACGCCGCGGATGAACATCGTACTCTTCGGCCCGCCCGGCGCGGGCAAGGGCACCCAAAGCGATCGGTTGAAGGAGAAGCACGGTCTCGCCCACCTCTCGACCGGCGACATGCTGCGAGCGGCGGTCGAGGCCGATACGCTGCTGGGCCGACAGGCTAAGGCGATCATGGACGAGGGTGCACTCGTGCCGGACGACCTGATCTGCAGCGTCGTCGCCGACCGCATCGAGGCGCCGGACTGCAAGCGGGGCTTCATCCTCGACGGGTTTCCGCGCACGGTCGCCCAGGCCGAGGCGCTCGACCGGATGCTCGAGAGCCGGCAGCGCGGCATCGACGTGGTGCTGCTGATCGAGGTTGACGAGGCGGCGCTGGTCGGGCGGATCGAGCAACGCATGGCCGAGACCGGCGGCAGCCGGTCGGACGACAATGTGGAAACGCTCAAGAAGCGGCTCGATGTATACCGCCGGCAGACGGCGCCGGTTCTGCCCTATTATCGCGCACACGGGATCGTGCGCGAGATCGACGGCATGCAGTCGATCGACGAAGTGAGTGCCGACATCGAGAAGGTGCTGGCGGGCATCGATTGACACAAGCGGCTCGGACCCTATATTCGACGGGCCTCCGTGCCACGACGTGCGGCGGGCTGCTGCTTTTGTGGCTGTTGCCTGACCTTCGAGACCTGACTATCGAGCTTTGACCGGGAGACCTGAAAGTGGCGCGCATCGCCGGTGTGAACGTTCCAGCGCAAAAGCCCGTCGGGGTGGCGCTGACCTATATATTCGGGATCGGGCGGACGACCTCGAAGAAGGTGTTGGGCGAATGTGACGTTCCGTTCGAACGCCGCGTCAACGAGTTGAGCGACACCGAGTTGGCGCGGATCCGCGAGGTGATCGACCGGGACGTCAAGGTCGAGGGTGATCTGCGCCGCGAAGTGGCGATGAGCATCAAGCGGTTGATGGACCTCGGCTGTTACCGCGGTCTGAGGCATCGCAAGGGTCTGCCCGTGCGCGGTCAGCGAACCCACACCAATGCCCGCACGCGCAAGGGTCCGGCCCGCGCGATCGCCGGCAAGAAGAAGGCGAAGAAGTAGTCGATGGCTCCCGAATCCAAGACCCTGCGGCGGCGTGAACGCAAGAACATCTCCTCGGGCGTGGCCCATGTGAGCGCCACCTTCAACAACACCATGATCACCATCACCGATGCCCAGGGCAATGCGATCGCATGGTCCAGCGCCGGCGCCCAGGGCTTCAAGGGCTCGCGCAAGTCGACGCCGTTCGCTGCCCAGATGGCGGCCGAGACGGCGGCGCGCAAGGCCATGGAGCATGGTATGCGGACGCTCGAGGTGTTCGTCCGCGGGCCGGGGTCGGGACGCGAATCGGCCCTGCGGGCGCTGCAGGCCGCGGGCTTTACCGTTTCCGCCATTCGGGACGTCACGCCGATCCCGCACAATGGCTGCCGGGCGCGCAAGCGCCGTCGCGTCTGAAGTCGAGCGCCCTTCCCGCAGGGGGAGGGATCGCACACCACACCTGATTACGGGTCGTCTCGCTTCTCGGCGAGGCGGCCGCGTCGCCATTTGTCCGGGTCGACGCGTCGAGGTCCAGGGTCCACCACCGCTGAAAGCGAGGTCATCTCGTGATCCAGAAGAATTGGCAAGAACTTATCAAGCCGCAGAAGCTGAACGTGCAGCCGGGTCGCCGCCCGGACCGCGAGGCGACGATCATCGTCGAACCACTCGAGCGCGGTTTCGGCATCACCATCGGGAATGCGCTGCGTCGCGTCCTTCTCTCCTCGCTGCAGGGAGCGGCCGTCACCGCCGTCCACATCGACGGTGTGCTGCACGAATTCTCCAGCATCGCCGGCGTGCGCGAGGACGTGACCGATATCGTACTGAACCTCAAGGCCCTGGGTCTTCGGCTGCACTCCGACACGGCCAAGAGGGTGCATCTCAAGGCGACGGGCCCCTGCATCGTCACCGGGGCGATGATCGAGACCGGCCACGACGTCGAGATCATGGACCCCGACCACGTGATCTGTCACGTCGACGAGGGCGGGCAGCTCTCGATGGAGCTGACCGTTTCCAGCGGCAAGGGCTACGTCCCGGCGACGCTGAACAAGGCGGAGGATGCGCCCATCGGCCTGATCGCCATCGACGCCATCTACAGCCCGGTGCGCAAGGTCGCCTATCGGGTCGACAATGCGCGCGTCGGCCAGCAGACCGACTATGACCGCCTGACGCTGGTGGTCGAGACCGACGGCTCGGTGCAGCCGGACGATTCGGTGGCGCTCGCCGCACGGATCATCCAGGACCAGCTCCAGCCCTTCATCAATTTCGAGGACCCGCATCACGCGCAGCCGTCGGCTCCGCGTCCCGAACTGCCTTTCAACCCCAACCTGCTGCGCAAGGTCGACGAGCTCGAGCTCTCGGTGCGCTCGGCCAACTGTCTCAAGAACGACAATATTGTCTATATCGGCGATCTGGTGCAGAAGTCCGAGGGCGAGATGCTGCGGACGCCGAACTTCGGGCGCAAATCCTTGAACGAGATCAAGGAGGTACTCACCCAGATGGGCCTGCATCTGGGCATGGACGTCGTCGGCTGGCCGCCCGAGAACATTGAGGAACTGGCCCGCAAGGTCGAAGACCCGTTTTGACCCCGGCCCGCCGGGCCGTGCAAGAGGAGGCCGGTGCAAGCCGGTAGAATGCCATGCGTCATCGTAACGCCGGTCGCAAGCTCAACCGCACGGCCAGCCATCGCAAGGCCATGTTCGCCAACATGGCCCAGGCGCTCGTCAAGCACGAGCAGATCTCGACCACACTGCCCAAGGCCAAGGAGTTGCGGCCGGTGGTCGAGAAGCTGGTGACTCTGGCCAAGCGCGGCGACCTGCACGCCCGGCGTCTGCTGATCGCCCGCACGCGGTGTGCTAGGACCGCCGCCAAGCTGATCGACACGCTCGGGCCGCGTTACGACGGTCGCCAGGGCGGCTATGTGCGGATCATGAAGGCCGGCTTTCGCTACGGCGACAACGCGCCGATGGCGGTCATCGAGTTCGTCGACCGCGACGTTGCGGCCAAGGGGCAGGATTCCGGGCCGGTGCAGAATGCTGACGACGACGAGATGGACCTCGCGGCCTGAAGCCACCCGGCGCATGATCGGGCTGATGGTGGGGCGGGCATGCGTCGTCGTGCTCGCCCTTCTCTTGGTCGCGTGCGGCGAAGGACGCGCGCAACCGGGTGCCGTGTCACCGGCTGCCGACCTCTCGGCGCGGGCAGAGGCGGTTCCGGGCTCCATTGAGCAGATTCGTCTTTCCTTCGCGCCGGTCGTTCGCCTGGCGTCGCCGGCGGTCGTGAGCATCACGACCCGAAAACGGATCCGGGCGGATCGGGATCCCTTTGCTGGCGATCCGTTCTTTCGCTATTTCTTCCGTGATTTCGGCGTGCCGTCGCGGCCCGCCAGCCGCACCCAGACTTCGCTCGGATCGGGCGTGATCGTCCGCGCCGACGGTTTGGTGGTCACCAACAACCACGTGGTCGAAGGTGCGGACGAAATCGCGGTGGTGCTCGACGACCGACGCGAGCTAGCGGCGACGCTGGTCACCGCCGACGAGCGGACCGATCTGGCGTTCCTGCAGTTGCAGGATGCGCCGGGCGACCTGCCCCTCGTGACCATCGGCGACAGCGACGAGCTCGAGGTGGGCGATCTCGTGCTCGCCATCGGCAATCCCTTCGGCATCGGTCAGACCGTGACCAGCGGCATCGTTTCGGCCAAGGCCCGCACCACGCCCGGCGGCCGCAACGACGTCTCCTTCATCCAGACCGACGCTGCCATCAATCCGGGCAATTCCGGCGGCGCCCTGGTTTCCCTCGATGGCGAACTGGTCGGCGTCAACACCGCTATCTTTACCCGGGGCGGCGGATCGATCGGCATCGGTTTCGCCATCCCGGCAGCCCTGGTGAAGGCTCAGATCCGGGCGATCGACGCCGGCGGCCGCTTCACCCGGCCGTGGCTCGGAGCCTCGGTTCAGCCGGTCGATCCGGCACTCGCCCGTACACTCGGTCTGACCCGACCGGTGGGGCTGATGATTCTCGACGTTCATCCGGCCGGTGCCGCTGCGGCCGCGGGCCTGCGACGCGGCGACGTCGTGACCGAGGTGAACGGCGTGGAGATCTACGACGAGCAGGGCCTCAATCTGCGTCTCGCCCTGGCGCCATTGGGCGAGGACGTGTCACTCGGGTGCTGGCGCGACGGAAGGGCTTTCGATACCGAACTGCAAGTCACCGCCGCACCGCTCGATCCGGCTCCGGACGAGACGCGGCTCGACGGCCGGCATCCCCTCTCCGGCGTCACCGTCGCCAACATGTCGCCCGCCTACAATGAGGGGCTGGGGCTCGACATGCTCGATCGGGGCGTCGTCGTAGTCGAGGTGCCGCGACGCGGCTTCGCCGCGCGCCTGCGCTTGCGGCCGGGTGACCGGATCGTCGGTATCGACGGGCAGTCGGTCGACGACGTCGACCGGCTCGAGGCGCTGCTCGACCATCGCGGACGTCGCTGGGAAATCGCCGTGCGTCGCGGCGATCGCACCTTCACCCTCTCGGTCGATTCGTGAGCGACCTCTTCGGCGACGACGGGACGCCGTCACCGCCGCCCCGGGCGCATGGGCCGGCCTCACCGGAAGACGGCCCCGACGCCGCCCGCCCGCTGGCCCAGCGCTTGCGTCCGAAGAGCCTCGACGAGATCGTCGGTCAGGCTTCGGTGCTCGAGGGCGAGGGGCCGCTGGCGCGGATGCTGCGGGCGAACCATCTTTCGTCGCTGATCCTCTGGGGGCCGCCCGGCTGCGGCAAGACCACGCTCGCCCGCCTGCTCGCCCAGCGCATGGGCGGTCGGCTCATTTCCCTGTCGGCCGTAATGTCCGGTGTCGCCGATCTGCGCAAGGCTTATCAGGATGCGCGAAAGTTGCGCGCCGCGGGAGGGCGGCCCGTCCTCTTCATCGACGAGATCCACCGCTACAACCGCGCCCAGCAGGACGGTCTCCTGCACGAGGTCGAAGACGGCACGGTGACGCTAATCGGTGCGACGACGGAAAATCCCTCCTTCGCGCTGAACCCGGCACTCCTCTCCCGCTGCCATACCGTCGTCATGCAGCGCCTCGATCACGACGCGCTCGCCACCTTGATCGATCGTGCCGAAGCGGCCTTGGGCCACCGCCTGCCGCTCGACGCCCAAGGCCGGGCACGCCTGACGGAGAATGCCGACGGGGACGGACGCTACCTGCTCAACTTGGTCGAGAGCTTGGCCGACCTGCCGGCCGAGCCCTTACTCGACCTCGAGCAGTTGCAGGCGGCCCTGCAACGCCGCATGCCGATCTACGACCGACAGCAGGAGGCGCACTACAACCTCATCTCCGCCCTGCACAAATCGATCCGCGGCAGCGACCCGGATGCGGCTCTATACTGGCTCTGTCGCATGCTGCAAGGGGGCGAGGATCCGCGCTTTCTCGCCCGCAGACTGGTTCGCATGGCAGCCGAGGACATCGGCCTCGCCCATCCGGACGCGTTCCCGCGCGCCGTCGCCGCTGCCCAGGCTTATGAGCGTCTGGGCTCGCCCGAAGGCGAGCTTATGCTGGCGCAATGTGCGGTCGAGCTGGCTCTGGCCCCCAAGTCCAACGCCGTCTACGAGGCCTTCAAGGCGGCTTCGGCGTCGGCCCGCGAGAACGGCAGCCTGATGCCGCCGCCGCACATTCTCAACGCGCCGACCAGGCTGATGAAGACCCTCGGCTATGGTGAGGGCTACGCCTACGATCACGACGCACCGGACCGCTTTTCCGGTCAGAACTATTTTCCCGAGGCCATGCCGCGCCGAAGCTTCTATCAGCCCAGCGACCAAGGATTCGAGAACCGCCTGCGGGAACGGCTGGCCACCCTCGACCGGCTGCGCGCCGAGCGTGCGGACGGGCGATGAGCGGCGTGCAGCAACGCGTCGTCGGCGCCGACGAGGCGGACATGCGCTTCGATCGGTGGTGCCGGAAGCACTTTCCTTCGGTAGCGCACGTGCAGTTGCAGAAGCTGTTACGCACCGGCCAGTTCCGCCTCGACGGCAAGCGGCTGGTGGCGTCGACCCGGGTGCGAACCGGCCAGACGGTCCGGGTGCCGCCCCTCGATACCGCTGCACTGCCGCCCCGCCCGACCGTCGATCCGCGCGACGCCAAGGAGCTGCGGCGGATGATCATACACGAGGACGAGCATGTGATCGTTCTCAACAAGCCGCCCGGTCTCGCCGTGCAGGGCGGCAGCAAGACCACCCGTCACGTCGACGGCATGCTCGACGTCCTGGCCCGTGACGGCGAGAGGCCGCGTCTTGTCCACAGACTCGACCGCGACACCAGCGGCATCCTCGTCCTAGCCCGCACCGCAGTGGTCGCCCGGCAGTTGATGCACGCGTTTCAGGGTCACGCGGTGCAAAAGCTCTATTGGGCAATCGTTCTCGGCAAGCCCGACCGGGAGTCGGGGCTGATCGATCTGGCGCTCGGCAAGAGCGGGGCACCGGGTCGTGAGCGCATGACGGCCGACGGCCTCGACGCGAAAAATGCACGAACGAATTATCGCCTGATCGCGCGCTCCGGCAAGATCGGCGCCTGGGTCGGCCTGATGCCGCTCACCGGCCGCACGCATCAGTTGCGCGCACACATGGCGGCGGTCGGCACGCCGATCCTCGGCGACGCCAAGTACGGCGCGAGCGCACGCTCCACCGCCCCGCCGGGCCTGATGCTGCACGCCCGCGAGGTTCACCTTCCGCTGGCCGGGCGCAAGCCGCTCTCGATCGCCGCCGATCCGCCGAAGAGCTTCACCGCCGGCCTCGCCTGGCTGGGTCTCGGACCCGAACGCCTGCCTTACACGGCGATCGCCGATTGGGACGTGGCGCCGTGAGCCGCCTGCCGCCCGACATCGACGAGATCCAGCGGCTGGCGGAGAGCGTCCTGTCTTCGCTGCCCGACGAGATCCGGGCTCTGGTCGGCGACGTACCGATCACAATCACCGACTGGCCCGACGAAGCCACCCTCGAGGCCATGGAGATCGATGATCCGCTCGATCTCACCGGTCTCTACCGAGGCACGCCGATCGGCGAGCGCCACGCCATGACGACCCCGGCCGAGCCCGAGATGATCTTTCTCTATCGTCTGCCGATCCTGGTCGAGTGGTGCGAGCGCGGTGTTGCCCTCGAAGACGTCGTCTTCGACGTCCTCACCCACGAGATCGGCCACCATCTGGGCATGGACGAAGACGCCGTGCTCCGCATGGAAGCCCGCGACGACGATTTTCCGTGAGCGGCATGGCCGAGACATCCCGCAGGACGCGGGGCCGCCGGTCCGGGTTTCCCCCTCTTGACGTCGTCGGGCGCTCGCGAGCAAGTTCCGGCCGATTGTCCATCGGTCACGAACGGGTGCCATGATCATTCCCTCGATCGATATTCGAGACGGCCAGGCGGTCCAGCTCATCGGTGGCGAGACGCCGGCGATCGAGGCGGGCGATCCCCTGCTCGTCGCCGAGCGCTTCACGCTGGCCGGGGACCTGGCCGTGATCGATCTCGATGCGGCGATGGGCAAAGGCGACAACGCCGTGCTGATGGAGCGGCTCGTGGCGCGCTTCGATTGCAATGTCGGTGGGGGCATACGCGATGTCGAAACCGCCACCGCCTGGCTGAACAAGGGCGCCAAGCGGATCATCCTGGGCACCATGGCCGTGCCTGAAATTCTCGAGCAATTGCCCCGGGAGCGGGTGATCGCGGCACTCGATGCGCGCAACGGCGAGGTCGTGGTCGACGGCTGGCGAACGGGCACCGGTCGGGGTGTTCTCGAGCGCATCGACGAGCTCAAGCCGCACGTCTCGGCCTTTCTCGTCACCTTCGTCGAGCTCGAAGGCCGCATGGGTGGCACCAATCTCGAGCTGGCGCGGCAGATCGTCGAGGCGGCGGCGCCGCGCGGCGTCATCGTCGCCGGTGGCGTGACGACCGCCGAGGAAGTGGCCGCACTCGATTCCCTCGGTGCGGATTGCCAGGTCGGCATGGCCCTCTACTCCGGCCGGCTCGATCTGGGCGATGCGATTTCGGCACCCTTGTCGAGCGACCGTGCCGACGGCCTCGTTCCGACGGTCGTCGCCGACGAGCGAGGCGTCGTGCTCGGTCTGGTCTACTCCAACCCCGAGAGCATCCGCGCGGCCGTCGCCGAACGCCGCGGCATCTACTGGTCGCGGCGCCGTGGCCTGTGGCGCAAGGGCGAGAGCAGTGGCGCCGTGCAGGAACTGCTGAAGGTCACGCCCGACTGCGATCGCGATGCGCTGCTCTTCACCGTGCGCCAGACCGGCGACGGTTTCTGTCACACCGGTGCCCGCACCTGTTTCGGCGAGGACCGGGGCCTGCACCGGCTCTATCGTCGGCTCGACGAGCGACGCCGCACGGCCCCCTCCGGTTCGTACGTCAAAAGCCTGTTCGACGACCACGCACTGCTCGCCGCCAAGTTGCGGGAGGAAGCGGACGAGCTGATCGAGGCGGAATCGCACGACGCGGTAGTCTGGGAAGCTGCGGACGTGCTCTTCTTCACGCTCACCCGGTTGGCCGCTGCGGGCGTCTCGCTCGAGGAGGTCGAGCGGCATCTCGACGGCCGCGAACGGCGGGTGACGAGGCGCCGGTCGTGAGTGATATCCTGCGTCGGATCCTGGCGCTCGCCCTGCGCTTCTATTGCTTCGTCGAACTGCGCACGGTCGTGGTGCTGGCGATCGTCGCCCTGAGCGGCTGGCTCTTCGTCACCATCACCGACGAGGTGGTGCTCGAGCAGGAGTTCACCGGCATCGATCGGGCCATACTGCTGAGCCTGCGCACCGCCGGTGATCCGAGCGATCCGATCGGGCCGGGGTGGCTCGAAGAGGCGTTGCGCGACGTCACGGGTCTGGGCGGCTTCACGATCATCCTCATCTTCACCGTCATGGTCGCCGGCTATTGCCTGATGATCCGCCTGCCTTCGGCGGCGTTGCTCGTGCTTCTCTCGATCGTCGGAGCGATTGCGCTGAGCACCGGCATGAAGAGCTACTTCGAGCGCGCCCGTCCCGATCTCGTGCCGCACAACACGGTGGTCTACACCGCCAGCTTCCCGAGCGGTCATTCCACCGGCGCGGCGGCCACCTATCTGACGCTCGGTGCGCTCCTCGCCAGTATCCAGCGCCGCCGCCGGTTGCGCGTCTATATCATGAGCTGGGCCGTCGGCCTGACGATCGCCATCGGCTTCTCGCGCATCTATCTCGGTGTCCACTGGCCGTCCGACGTGCTCGCGGGCTGGTCGCTCGGCGCCGGCTGGGCCGCCTTGTGCTGGTTCGTGCTGATGCAAATCCCGCGCCTCCGCGAGCGCGCGATCACGGGTGCCATGGTCGGCCGAGACGCGGAGCCGGCGGGATGACGGCGCGGCTGTCGTCGATCGTCGCAGCCTTGCCCGCCACCGTGCCGTTCGTCGGCCCGGAGACGCTCGCGCGCCGGCGGGGTCGTCCGTTCCGTGCGCGTCTGGGCGCCAACGAGAGCTGCTTCGGCCCGTCGCCGCGGGCGCTCGAGGCGATGTGCCGGGCCGCGGCGGAAAGCTGGCAATATGGCGATTCCACCAGTCACGAGCTGCGTGAAGTCCTGGCATTCCGACACGGTGTAGCGCCGGACGAGATTCTGATCGGCGCCGGGATCGACGAACTTCTGGGCGTCGCCGTCCGCATGTTGATCGATCCGGGTGACGTCGTCGTCAGCTCGAAGGGTGCTTATCCGACCTTCGCCTATCATGTAGTCGGTTACGGCGGCAGGCTCGAGGCGGTGCCCTATCGCGACGATCACGAGGATCTGGCGGCCCTGGCGCAGGCGGCACACGATCATGCCGCACCGCTGGTCTATCTCTCGAATCCCGACAACCCGATGGGCAGCTGGCATTCGGCCGACGCGGTCCGCGCGTTTCGTGCCGATCTGCCGGGCGAGACCTGGCTCGTGCTGGACGAAGCCTATGCCGAGTTCGCCCCGGCGGGCGTCCTGCCGCCGATCGACACGGCCGAACCGCGCACGATCCGCATGCGCACCTTCTCCAAGGCGCATGGACTCGCCGGTGCCCGTATCGGCTACGCCCTGGCGCATCGCGACGTGATCACGGCGACCGACAAGATCCGTAATCACTTCGGGGTCAACCGCATCGCTCAGGTGGGTGCACGGGCCTCGCTAGAGGACGAGGCGCACACCGGGGAAGTGGTCGCCGCCGTGGTGCAGGGGCGCGAGGATTATCGTGCTCTGGCCGAACGACTGGGCATGCGGGCCCTGCCTTCGGCGACCAACTTCGTCGCCATCGACGTCGCCGGCGCGCATGGGGGTCCGGAACGAGCACGCGGTCTGCTTCGGGCGCTCGAGGAGCAGGGTATCTTCGTGCGCATGCCGGGCGTGGCTCCGCTCGATCGGTGCATCCGCGTCACCGTCGGCACCCCAGAAGACCGGCGGCTCTTCGCGGAGGTGCTCGAGGAGTTGGTTCGATGCGGCCACTGACGTGAAGGACGCGGCGCTTCTGGCGCACGCGCTGGCACTGCTGGGCGATCCGGCCGCCGGCATCGGTCCGGTGCGCGGCCGACGAATGTTCGGCGGCCACGGCATCTTCAAGGACGACCGGATGGTGGCGCTGATCGCCGACGGTCGGCTCTATCTGAAGACCGACGAGCGCACGAGGCCGGTGTTCGAGGCGGCCGACAGCCACGCCTTCACCTTCGCCAAGGCGGGGCGCGACGTGGTGACCTCTTACATGAGCGCTCCCGACGAGGCGCTGGACGAGGCCGCGGCGATGGCGCCCTGGGCCGAAAGGGCACTCGAGGCCGCGACGCGAGCCGCACGAGAGAAACATCCAAAGCAGCGAAGATAACACAGTTGAAGACAACTTCTACGTAAATTGGCGGTCGGTCTCTTCCGGTGTGACGCTTGGATCGCTAGAAAAGCCGCCGAATCCTTCGATGGAATTTTCATGTCGCTCGTCCCCCCGCTGTTCCCGATCTCGTGTCGTTGCCGATGACCGCGCGTAGCGGGGATGCCATATCTTCGAGCTTCGGGCGCATACCGCCGTGACCGGATCGTGCGTATGCTGCTGCTGATCGACGTCGGCAATACCAACACCGTCTTTGCGCTCTATCGTGACGAAGAAGCGCTCGGCCAGTGGCGGCTTTCGACGCAACGCACGCGGACGGCGGAGGAATATGCGGCGCTGCTGATCCAGCTCCTGACCATCGCCGGCTTCGCCCATAAGGACGTCGAGGCGGTGGTGATCTCCAGCGTGGTACCGCAGGCGGTGCTGCCGCTTCGCTGGATGAGCCGCGACTTCTTCGCCTGCCGGGCGTTCGTCGTCGGCGAGGACGTCGATTTCGGAATCGCCAACAAGCTGCCCAACCCGCGTGAAGCCGGCGCCGACAGGCTGGTCAACGCGCTGGCGGCCGTCGAGCGGCACGGGGCGCCGCTGATCATCGTCGATTTCGGCACGGCCACGACCTTCGATATCGTCGACGACGAAGGCGCCTTCATTGGCGGCATCATCGCCCCCGGCATTAACCTCTCGATCGAGGCGCTGCATCGTGCCGCGGCCAAGCTGCCGCACATCGCTCTCGAGCCGCCGGCCATGGTGATCGGCCGCTCGACGGTGGGTGCGATGCAATCCGGCGTCTTTTGGGGTTACGTGTCGTTGATCGACGGCATGATCGAGCGCATCGAAGCGGAGCACGGCCAGCGGATGACGGTCGTCGGCACCGGCGGACTGGCGCCGCTCTTCGCCAAGCACAGCACGCGGCTCGCGCACGTCGACAAGGATCTGACGATGGCCGGGCTCTTGAAGATCTACCTCTTGAACCGGACGACAATCCGTGCCGGCAGGGACCACCACGCATGACCAACCAACTGCTCTTCGTGCCGCTCGGCGGCGTGGGCGAGATCGGTATGAACGTCTATCTCTACGGTCTGGACGACCGCTGGATGATGGTCGATCTGGGCCTGACCTTCGCCGACGACCGACTGCCGGGCGCCGACATCGTCCTGCCCGATCTCTCCTTCATCGAAGAGCGCAAGGATGAGCTCGACGGTATCGTCGTCACCCATGCGCACGAGGATCATATCGGCGCCATTCCACATCTCTGGGCCAGGCTCGGCTGTCCGATCTACTGCTCGCGCTTTCCGGCGGCGGTTCTCAGGCGCAAGCTGGCCGAGAACGGCATCCGTCACCCGGCGGCGATCCACGAGAAGAAGCCCGGCGAGAGCTTCGAGGTCGGCCCGTTCCGCTGCCGCTTCCTGCACGTCACTCACTCGATCCCCGATGCCAACGCGCTCGCGATCGACACGCCGTTCGGCCGGATCATGCACACCGGCGACTGGAAGCTCGATCCGGCGCCGATGATCGGCGAGCGCACCGACGCCGAGGGTCTCGAAGCGTTCGGTGACGCGGGCGTTCTGGCCCTGGTCGCCGACAGCACCAACGTGCTCGCTCCCGGCACCTCGGGTTCCGAGACCGAAGTGCGCGACAGCCTGATCGAGCTGATCGCCGCCCAGTCAGGCCGCGTCGTGCTGACCACCTTCGCGTCCAACATCGCCCGCTTGCGCTCGGCGATGGAGGCCGGCCGGGCGGCCGGTCGGGAGGTGGTGGTGATCGGCCGCTCGATGCATCGGATGCTCGATGCGGCGGAGGAATGCGGCCTCTTGGGCGACCTTCCGCCTCTGCTCGACGAGCGTGACGCCAAGGATCTGCCGCCCGAGCGCTTGATGTTGCTCGTGACCGGAAGCCAGGGCGAGCCGCGCGCGGCCTTGATGCGGATCGCCTTCGACAGCCATCCGCGGATCAAGCTCGAGCCCGGCGACACGGCGATCTTCTCCTCCAAGATCATCCCCGGCAACGAGCGCACGCTCTACAATCTGCACAACCAACTGGTGGAGCGCGGTGTCGAGGTGATCACCGAGGAGGACCATTTCGTCCACGTCTCGGGCCATCCCTG
>JAGREO010000148.1 GCA_020446525.1 Geminicoccaceae bacterium
GCCGCAGCCCGAGGGTCCGAGCAGGCAGAGCACCTCGCCCTCGGCGACCTCGAGATCGATCGCATCGACCGCGACCAGCCGGCCGAACCGCTTGGTGACGCCGCGAAGCTCGATGGTCATCGCTTGACCGTGCCGAAGGTGACACCGCGCAGCAGCTGGTTCTGCAAGAGGAAGGTGACGAAGAAGATCGGGATGAGGAAGAGGGTGACGATGGCGGCCAGAAGGCCGTAGTCGACGCCGACCTCGCCGCCCATGGTGCGCGCCATGGCGACCGGCACGGTGCGGGTGTCGACGCCGGTCAGCAGCAGGGCGAAGAGGAACTCGTTCCAGGTGAGGATCAGGCCGAAGACGAACGTGGCGGCGAGGCCGGCATAGATCTGCGGCAGGCACATGCCGAAGAAGACCCGGCGCTCGGTCGCACCGTCCATCCGCGCCGCATCCTCGATCTCGGGATTGAGTTCGTCGAAGAAGCTTTTGACCAGCCAGACCGAGAAGGGAATGTTGAAGGCGGTATAGAGCAGGATGATGCCCCAGTAGGAGCCGGCAAGGCCGGTGATGCGGAACATCAGGAAGATCGGGATGATGACGACGATCGGCGGCATCATGCGGGTGGTCAGGATGATGAAGAGATAGGTGTCGTTGCCCTTGAGCGGGTGGCGCGAGAAAGCGTATGCGGCCAGCGTGCCGACGATCAGGGCCGCCAGCACCGAGGTGCCGGCGATGAAGATGGAGTTGAAGAAGTAGAGCAGGAACTCCGTTTCCTGGCTCGATCCGGCGGTGATGCTCTGGCGGAAGAACACGCTCTTGAAGTTCTCCAGCGTCGGCGAGAAGAAGAGCTTGGGCGGAATCGCCAGCGCGTCGGTGCGGGTCTTGAAGGCGGTCAGGATGATCCAGAGGACGGGGAAGAAGTAGATCAGGGCCACGACCGCCGCACCCGCGGTATGGCGCCAGCCGCCCTTGCCGATCTCGCGCCGCCTTCGGGGAAGCTTCACCGCCGTCATGGCACCTTCTCCGTCATCGTCGCTTTTCTCGGGCTCATTGCATTTCCTGGGCGCGCCGGTTGACGGCGTAGAGGTAGAGGTTGGTCAGAACGATCACGACGAAGAGGACGATGTAGGCCAGCGCCGAGGACTGGCTGGTCCGGAAAAACTGGAAGGCCATGCGGTAGAGGTAGACGGCGATGGTCTCGGTCGCGTCGCCCGGGCCGCCTTCGGTGATGATGTAGACGATGTCGAAGAGCTTGAAGGTCTCGATGGTGCGGAACAGCACCGCCAGCAGCAGCAGGCTCTTGATGTAGGGGAAGGTGATCGTCCAGAAGCGCCGCCACGCCGAGGCGCGATCGATCTCCGCCGCCTCGTAGAGATAGCGCGGCACCGAGACGAGCCCGGCCAGCACCAGCAGCATGACGAAGGGCGACCACATCCAGGCATCGGCGACGACGATGCCGGCGATGGCACCGGCCGGCGTCGCCAGCAGGACGAAGGACTCGTCGGTGAAGCTGTTGAGCACCCAGGACACCAGGCCGAAGGTCGGCTCGTAATAGAGTTTGAAGAAGACGCCGACCGAAACGAAGGACAGCATCATCGGGGTGAGCACCAGCATCAGCAGGATGCGGCGCAGCGGGAAGATCTTGGCGAACAGCAGCGCCAGGCAGAAGCCGACGATCAGTTGCAGGATCACCGACGAGCCGACGATCAGCGCGGTGGTCTGGAAACGCTCCCAGACCTTGTCGTCCGTCAGCACCCGCTCGTAGAAGCGCAGGCCGACGAAATCCGGCACGTCCTGGCGGTTGGCGCGGAAGTTGAAGAAGCTCAGCCCGAACGACCAGAGCAGCGGGAAGATGTTCATCACGAAAAGGATGCCGACCGCCGGGGCGACGAGCAGCGGCCCGCGTCGTTCAGGTGCGAGCATCCACGCGAGAAAACCGCCGCCCGATTCGCCCCGCCCGTTTTCCGGGCCCCCGTTCTCAGGGCCCCCATTCTCAGGGCGGGCGCTCTCCTCCGGGAGACGTGCCGGCGGCCCGATGTCCTTGGCATCGTCGGCTGTCGCGGCGTCCGCTGCTGCCATCGTCGATCGCTCTTTATTGCTGCCGGACGTGGAAGAATAGGAGGGGCAGGTGGCGTGAACCCCTTGCCCCTCGCGGTCGTGTGCCGGTCGTGCCGGCTACTCGATGCGCCCGGCGTCCTCGAGCAGTTCCTGCTGGAACTCCGCCACCTCGTCGAGCGCTTCCTGCGCGCCGATCTGGCCGGTGATGGCCTTGTCGAATTCCTCCTGCTGCTGGGTCAGCAACTCGAAGAATTCGGGGATGTGCCAGACGTCGCGCTGCCAGGGCAGCATCTCGACATGCGCCCGGTTCCAGGGCCGCAGATCGTTGTACTCGGGATCGGCCATCACGCTCTTCAGGCCCGACTGCCCGCCATTGGCGACGAATTCCTTCTGTGTCGCCGGATCGAGCCACCATTTGACGACGTTAAGGGCCTCCTTGACCACCTCGTCGGAGTTCCAGGTGGTCAGCACGAAGGGCTGGCCGCCGATATTGCCGGTGCGGTCGATGCTGCCGTCGTCCTTGCGGGTGCCCGGTGCCACGGCGAAGGCGGACTTGTCGGCGACCGTCGAAGTCGCCGGATCGAGCACCGGCTCGCCCAGACCGACCCAGTCGATCATCGCCGCGACCTTGCCCTGCATGAACAGATCCTGGACGACGAAGATGTCCATCTGCCCGGTCTGCGCCACCGGCGGCATCAGGGGCAGCATCGAGAGATACTGCTCGAGCGCTTCGACGTTGGTCTCGGAATTGACCACGCCCTCGGCCTGACCTTCGGGCTCCTTGGTCTCGTCCCAGATCGACCCGCCCTTCTGCCAGATGAAGGCGTTGATCGCCATGGTCGAGAAGTCGTAGCCCTTACCGGCCTGATAGGCGATGCCGTAGAACTCGTCGTCGGCGGTGCCGTCGCCCAGCGGCTCGCCCTTGGCGCGGCGGAAGTGCTCGCCGATCTGCTGCCAGGTCTCCCAGTCGACGTCCTGCCAGTCCTCGTAGCTGCACGGCAGTTTCTTGTCGAAGCTCTCCTGGAACCTGGTCGCCTCGGCCTCGTTGCAGAACAGGTCTTCGCGGTAGAAGGTGACGTAGGTGTCGGGAAACTGCGGGAAGCCGTAATAGCTCGTGTCGGGCGCCGGAAAGCCGTGCTCCTCGACATATTCCCTGGTCTTGTGCGGATAGGTGGAATAGGCAGAGACCAGCACGGGATGCAGGTCTTCCATGATGGCGGTGAGTTCAGGATCCTCTTTGATGAGGTCCGTCAGGTCCTTGTAGTAGCCGCCTTCGACGAACGAGCCGAGCCACTGGCTGTCGGTCACGATCATCTGATATTTCTGTTCGCCCGAGGTCAGCGAGGCCGCCACCCGTTCATAGAAGCTCGGCCATGGGATGAAGTCCATGTCCAGCGTCGTCTTGTGGCCGTCCGGCGACTGGTAGGTCGCGTCGAAGTGCTCCTTCATGAAGCGTGTCGGCGGCCAGTCGGGTGCGGCCATGGTGATGGTGATGTCGGCGGCCGAAGCCGGTATCGCCGTCAGTCCGGCCAAGAGACCCAGAGCCGAAATGCCGGCCGTCCGTCCCCTCGTCGTCGTTCGCATCGTCGAGCCTCCCTCGTTGCCCGTTACCGTTCCGCCGGTCATGCGATCCGCACGCCGGTTTCCTTCATGAACAGATGGCCGTCCGCCCCGCCGAGCCGGATCGACAGATCCTCGCCCGTCTTCAGCCGTGCCGCCACCTCCTCGCGCAGGACCATCTTGAGTGTGGTGCCACGGACGTCCAGATCGATCACCGTGACGTCGCCGAGTGGCTCGGTCAGGTGGACCTTCGCGCGAAGCGTCATGCCGCCGTCGTCCGGCGAGGTCGCGGCGAGGGTGATGTCGTGCGGGCGGATGCCGAACACCACGTCCTGTCCCGCGGGCACGCCGAGCCCGCTCGCGTCGACCTTGCCGAAAGGCAGATCGACGACCGTGTTCGAGCCTTCCGAGCGTGTGCGCCCGTCGATCAGGTTCATCGCCGGCGCGCCCACCATGCCGGCGACGTAGCGGTCGGCCGGCCGGGCGTAGAGGGCGCGCGGCGTGTCGATCTGCACCACGCGACCGTTCTCGATGACCGCGACCCGCTGGCCCATGGTGAGCGCTTCGAGCTGGTCCGGGGTGGCATAGAGCATGGTGGTGCCGAGCTCGCGGTGCAGTCGCTTGAATTCGGCGCGCATATCGTGACGCAGCTTGGCGTCGAGATTGGTCAGGGGCTCGTCGAGCAGCAGCAGCTTGGGTCGGCGGACGATCGCCCGGCCGATCGCCACGCGCTGCTGCTCACCGCCGGAGAGCGTGGGCGGCTTGCGGTCGAGCGTGTGAACGACGCGCAACAACTCGGCGATCTCGCCGACGCGCCGTCGGGTCTCGGCGCCGCCGATGCCGGCGCGCTTGAGCGGGTAGGCCAGATTCTGGCGGATGGTCAAATGCGGGTAGAGGGCGAAGGTCTGAAAGATCATCGCCATGTCGCGGCCCTGCACCGGGGCATCGGTAATGTCGCGGCCATCCATGACGATGCGCCCGCCGGCCAGCTTTTCCAGCCCCGCGATCGCACGCAGGGTCGTCGTCTTGCCGGAGGAGGATGGACCCAGAATGCAGAAGAATTCGCCGTCGGCGACGTCGAAGCTCATGCCGTCGAGCGCCCGGACCGGGCCGAAGTGCCGCTCGACGTCGGTCAACTCCAATGTCGCCAAGACCACCTCCGCCCGGCGGGAGCGGCGCCGCGTCGTTCGCCTCCCCCCTGATCATCGCCCGGACGCTACAGCAGTTCGCGCGCCCTGCCAACAGGCTGCCCGTCCAGGCGACGGCAGGGGTGGGTTCTGCCGGCGACGGGGCGCGCCCGCCGCCGGCAGCACGTTCAGTTCGTCGCCGCGGCGCGGGCGTTGAGGTCCGCCGCATGGTCCATGACGTGGAAGACGTAGCTCTGCTCGACCACGCCGCGCATCAGGTGCGCACCCGGTCCCCGGGCATAGACGGCGACGTCCTCGCCGCCGTGCGTCTCGCTCGAGCGCGGCACCGTCGCCTGTTGCAGATAGTCCGGATCGGTGGTGTCGACCTCGGCCAGATCGGGCCGCTCGCCCTCGAGCCCGCCCGGGCCGTTGCCGTAGCCGAGCGTCGTGTAGGGCTTGTCGTCGCCAGCCAGTTCCGCCTCGCTCAACGGACGGCCGTGATCGTCGTTGGTGATCGACTTGCCGAGGATCGGGTTGCCGCGGGTGGCGTAGCCGGCGATGGTGAAGACGTGGCTGTGATCGGCCGTGACGATGATCAGCGTCTCCTCGGGATCGGTCTTCTCCATCGCCGTCTTCACCGCCTCGTTCATGGCGACGAGATCGGTGAGTGCCCGATAGGCGTTGCCGTCGTGATGGCCGTGATCGATGCGGCCGCCCTCGACGAAGAGCGCGAAGCCGTCCTCGTCGCGCGAGAGGATGTCGATCGCCTTGGCCGTCATCTCTGAGAGCGACGGCTCGCCGGCGACGTCGTCGGCGCGGTCGGCCTCGTACTCCATGTGGCTGCGGTCGAAGAGGCCGAGCAAATGGTCCGTCGTGGCCGGGTCGACCGCGTCGAACTGCTCCTGGTTCCAGACATAGACGGCGTTGTCGTACTTCTCGACCCATTCGGCGGTCAGATCGCGGCCGTCGGCGCGCTCACCGGTCTTGTCCGCGTCCTCGACGTCGGCCATGGACTCCGGGATGAAATTGCGCCGTCCGCCGCCCATCGCCACCTCGAACCCGTCGCCGGCCTCGTTCTCGAGGAGCTGGCGGGCGATGTCCTTGCAGCCGCCGGCCGCGGCTTCCTCGCTGAGATCGGAATCGGCCTCCCAGCCGCGCTCGGACGAGGTGGCGTAGGTCGCGGCGGGGCTGGCGTGGGTCAGCCGTGCGGTGGTGACGATGCCCGTCGCCATGCCCGCCTTCTCGGCGAGCTCGACATAGCTGTCGACGTCGGTGCCCTGCTGGCTGGCGCAGTCGGCGCGCAGCGAGCGGGCGTCGACGCCGAGCGTGCCGGCCCGGGCCTTGACGCCGCCGGTATAGGCGGTGGCGGTGCCGGCGGAATCGGCGATCTGCTGGTTGGTGTTGTAGGTCTTGGCCAGCGCCACGTTGGGGAAGGTCTCCCAGGCGAGCACGTTGGATTCGCCGTCGACGCCGCGCTGCTGACCCTCGAAGATGCGGCCGGCCGTCACGGTGGTCGGACCCATGCCGTCGCCGATGAAGAGGATGACGTTCTTGGCCCGGCGGGTATTGTCCTTCTGGGCGAGCATCTGCGCCAGCGTTTCTCGTCCCTGCACGAACCACTCGTCGTCACCCTGGGCCGCCGCGACCGGACCGTCGGCGGTGCGGCCGGTGGGCAGGACACTGTCGATCCCGGTACCGCTGCAGGCGCCCAGAAGCGCCATCGTGCCGGTGGCGGCCATCAGCCGGTTTGTGCGGTGAAGCATCGTCACTCCCCATTTTCGTTGGGCGATCGCATGTCCGGCGATCGTCGAGGTTTCGTTCCGGCCCGATCGAAGCCGTATCGCGGGCCCGGGTCAAGGTCGGTTCGCCCGTTCGATCGACCTTTACAATCGGCCCGGTCCTCGCGCATAGTCGCACTCTCGAGGCGAGCATCGTTTCGAGGCGGTTTTCCTTTCAAGTACGAGTGATGCCCATTCTGGATGCGATCCGCAACGAGAGGCTGCCCGCAACGGGCATGACCGCGCGCGTCCACCGTCCGGCCGCTCTGCCCTTCGGGCTTCGACTTAGCCGCCCCTGAGCGCGTCGCCGCCCCTTCGAGCCGGGTTGCGCCAGGACGAGCGTGTTCAGGGGATCAAAGCATCGAACCCGAGACACTTCATTTAGCCGGACGAAGAGCATGAACGATCAATCCCCCAAAGCCGCGGGCGACGACCGCGTCGTCATTTTCGACACCACCTTGCGCGACGGCGAGCAGTCGCCCGGTGCCTCGATGAACACCGCCGAGAAACTGCAGGTGGCGCGGGTGCTCGAGGAGATGGGCGTCGACGTCATCGAGGCGGGCTTTCCGATCGCCTCGGAAGACGATTTCCACGCCGTCCGCGAGATCGCCAAGGTGGTCGAGGGCAGCGTGGTGTGCGGTCTGGCACGCGCCGCCTCAGCCGACATCGACCGCTGCGCCGAAGCGATCGCGCCCGCCGCGCGCGGCCGCATCCACACCTTCATCGGCACCTCACCGCTGCATCGGCAGTTTCAGCTCCAATTGGATCAGGAACAGGTCCACGAGCGGGTGGTGCAGAGCGTGACCCGTGCCCGCGGCCATACCGACGACGTCGAGTGGAGTGCGATGGACGCCTCGCGCACCGAGGCGGACTTCCTGTTCCGCTGCATCGAGACGGCCATTCGTTGCGGTGCGACGACGATCAACATCCCCGACACGGTCGGTTACGCCTATCCGGAGGAATTCGCCGATCTGATCCGCGCTATTCGCGACAACGTGCCCAACATCGACAAGGCGGTGATCTCGGTTCATTGCCACAACGATCTGGGCATGGCGGTGGCCAATTCGCTGCGCGCGGTGCAGGCGGGCGCCCGGCAGATCGAGTGCACGATCAACGGCATCGGCGAGCGGGCGGGCAATGCGGCGCTCGAGGAGCTGGTCATGGCGATCAAGACCCGCCAGGACATCCTGCCTTATCAGAGCCGGGTCGACAGCCGCGAAATCATGCGCGCCTCGCGCATGGTGAGCGCCTTCACCGGCTTCGCCGTACAGCCCAACAAGGCGATCGTCGGCGCCAACGCCTTCGCGCATGAGAGCGGTATCCATCAGGACGGCGTGCTGAAGAACGCCGAGACCTACGAGATCATGCGTCCCGAGGATGTGGGCCTGGTCAAGTCGAACCTCGTGATGGGCAAGCATTCGGGCCGGCACGCCTTCAAGACCAAGCTGCACGAGCTGGGCTACGAGCTGGGCGACAACGCGCTCGAGGACGCCTTCGTCCGATTCAAGGCGCTGGCCGACAAGAAGAAGGAGATTTTCGACGAGGATCTGGTGGCGCTGGTGGACGACGAAATCGCCGCGGAGAGCCAGGAGATCCGCTTCGTCGACCTCTATCTGCAGTGCGGTTCGAAGATCAAGCCGACGGCCGAGCTGGTGCTGGCGATCAAGGACGAGCAGGTGCGCGCCGTGGAAGTCGGCGACGGGCCGGTGGACGCCATCTTCAACGCCATCAAGGTGCTCTATCCGCACACCGCGGAGCTGCAGCTGTTCCAGATCCACGCCGTGACCGAAGGCACCGACGCTCAGGCCATCGTCAGTGTCCGGCTGGCCGAGGACGGGCGCACGGTGAGCGCGCAGGCGGCCGACACCGACACGATGGTGGCTTCCGCACGTTCTTATGTCGCCGCGTTAAACAAGTTGTTAACCAAACGTGGTAAAAAGGCTCCGGCAGCCCTGTCGGCATGACCTCTCCCCGCGGTTGAAACCAAACCGCAGGGTGCATGACAAGGCGTCGGCCTGTCGCTATAGAGCGCGGGTCCGTACGGTTCCCGATCGCCGGGCAGCGGGGCTGCGGCCCCGCTCTCGCGGCGCTCGATGCAACGCTGGAGCGTCGCTCTCCTCATGTTCGCGCGCATCTTGGGCCTGTTCTCCGCCGATCTCGCCATCGATCTGGGGACCGCCAACACCCTGGTCTACATCAAGGGCCGGGGCATCGTGCTGGACGAGCCGTCGGTGGTCGCCATCCAGACCATGCGCGGTCGCAAGCAGGTGTTGGCCGTCGGCAACGAGGCCAAGCAGATGGTCGGCCGCACGCCGGGCAACATCGAGGCGATCCGGCCGTTGCGCGACGGCGTGATCGCCGATTTCGAAGTCGCCGAGGAGATGATCAAGCACTTCATCCGCAAGGTGCATCACCGGCGCGGCTTCGCCAGCCCGCAGGTCATCATCTGTGTGCCGTCCGGTTCCACCGCGGTCGAGCGCCGCGCCATCCAGGAAGCGGCCGAGGCCGCCGGCGCCCGCAAGGTGCATCTGATCGACGAGCCGATGGCGGCGGCGATCGGCTCGGGCCTGCCGGTCACCGAGCCTACGGGCTCGATGGTGGTCGACATCGGCGGCGGCACCACCGAGGTCGCGATCATCTCTCTTGCCGGCATCGTCTATGCCCGCTCCATCCGGGTCGGCGGCAACAAGATGGACGAATCGATCATCAACTATATTCGCCGCAACCACAGCCTGCTGATCGGCGAGGCCACCGCCGAGAACATCAAGAAGCGCATCGGCTCCGCCTGCCTGCCCGAAGACGGCAATGGCGAGGTGATGGAGATCAAGGGGCGCGATCTGATGAACGGTGTGCCCAAGGAGATCGTCGTCTCCGAACGGCAGATCGCCGAGAGCCTGGCCGAGCCCGTCAACGCCATCATTGAGGCGGTCAAGGTGGCGCTCGAGCACACGGCACCCGAGCTCTCCGCCGACATCGTCGACAAGGGCATCGTCATGACCGGCGGCGGCTCGCTCCTCGGCAATCTCGATTTCGTGCTGCGCCACTCCACCGGCCTGCCGGTGAGCCTCGCCGATGAGCCGCTGACCTGCGTGGCGCTCGGCACCGGACGTTGTCTCGAAGACATGAAGACCCTGCGCCACGTTCTGCACACCGCCTATTGAGACCGGTGGTCCGGCGTCGCGGTCGTGCGGATTCCGGCACCCGTGTGCCGGCCGCCTGTCATGAGCGCGCGTCCTTGCGCAGTGTGGTCCGCTTTCCGCGTCCAGTGTTGCGCCGGCGCCCGCGCAGCGGAGAAAATTCCACTCCGACGCGAATGTTTCCGCCTTGCGCCTGCGGTTGGAGATGGAAAGCCGGAGCCTTGGTGCTATGCTCGGACTTTCGGGCGGGCAGAAGGATCCGGGGTTCGTGAGAGCGGCACTCGCGAGATTGTCGGCGGCGGCCGGCGCCCTTCGGGTGTCGGGTCAACGGGCGACCGTGAGCCTGCTGATCTTTCTTTCGGTGGCGATGCTGGTGCTGGGCAAGGCCGACCTCAGGCTGGTGCAGGCGACGTCGGAGGGTCTCGCCGACGGCGCCCTGCCTCTGCTGACCTTGTTGCGCCAGCCGATCGTGCTCACCCGTGAAGCGGCCGGCGGTCTGGGCGAGCTCCTGGCGGTCTACGAGGAGAACCGCCGCTTGCGCGAGGAGAACGCCCGGCTGCGCGGCTTCCGCTACGACGCCGTCCGGTTGAACGTCGAGAACCGGTCGCTGCGCGAGCTCCTGGGTGTGCCGCCGATCGCGGTCGTCAGCCGGTCGACGGGCGCCAGGGTCGTGGCCGATTCCGCCGGTTCGTTCGTCCATACCCGGCTGATCGACGTCGGCCGTGCCCACGATGTCCGGGTCGGCATGCCGGCGGTGCGCCCCGAGGGGCTGGTCGGGCGCATCGTGGCGGTCGGCGAGCGGACCGCCCGGTTGATGCTGCTCACCGACTTCAACTCGCGCATCCCGGTCGTGGTCGGCAGTTCGGGTGATCGGGCCATTCTCGAAGGCGACAATTCGAGCGAGCCCAAGCTGGCCTTTCTGCCGCTCGATCCGCAGTTCCGTGTCGGCGACGTGGTGGTCACCTCCGGCCAGGGCGGCATGTTGCCGCCGGGTCTCGCGGTCGGTCGCATCGTGCACATCGAGGACGGGCGCATCTCGGTCATGCCCAACATCGACTGGTCGCGGCTCGATCTCGTTTCGGTGCTCCATTACACGCCGGCCGCACCACCGGTCGATCGGGGGCGGCCGGGCCGGACACGCGACGGGCGCGGCCGGTGAGCGACGCCGTGCCGTTCTTCGAGGCCTGGCGGCTCGGTCGGTCGGCGATCGTCGTCGGCCGGGCGGTACCGGCCGCCACGGCCATGGCGGCGCTCGCTTTCGACGTGCTGCCGTTGCCCGATGCGGCGCCGCAGACGGCGATGCCCGCGACGTTCCTCTGCGTCGTGTTCTTCTGGACGATCTATCGGCCGGACCTTCTGGGGCCGGTGCTCATCCTGATTCTCGCCTCGCTGCTCGATGCGATCGCCGGACTGCCGCTCGGGCTCTCGGCGCTGGCATTCCTCGCCGTGCGCACCGCGGCGATGCCGCGCGAGCGCAATTTCGCCTCGACCTCGTTCGTCATCGTCTGGGCCAGCTTCGTGCTGGCCGCCATGGCTGTCCTCGGGCTGCGCTGGGCGATTGCCTGCCTGTGGTTCGCACACTGGTTCGACCTGCAACCGGTCGCCGTCGAACTGGCCCTGACCGTGGCGAGCTACCCGCCGATCGCCTACATGTTGACCAAGCTCAGGCCCTTGGTCGCGAAAGTGCCGCATGTATCAGGAAGCTGAGCGTCATCGCAGTTTCACCCGCCGGGCGCTGTTCGTGGGCGCGCTGCAGACCGGCCTCTTCGGTCTGCTGGCCGGCCGGCTCTATCATCTTCAGATTGATCAGTCGCAGACCTTCGCGCTGCTGGCCGAGGACAACCGCGTCAACCAGCATCTGATCGTCCCGCCGCGCGGACGCATCTTCGATGCCGGCGGCCGGCTGCTCGCCCGCAACGTGCCGACCTACCGCGTGCGGGTGGTGCGCGAGCAGGCCCGCGACATCCGCCGGACGCTCGAGGATCTGGCGGCACTGATCGATCTGCCGCAGGCGACGATCGACGAGGTGGTGGCGAAGGCCGAGCTCAGACGCGCCTTCGTGCCGATCGAGGTACGCGAGGATCTGGACTGGGAGGAGGTCTCGACCATCGCCGTGCACGCGCCCGAACTGCCGGGTGTGGTGCTCGAATCGAGCCTGCTGCGCGACTATCCCTATGCCGAGGTCCTGGCGCACGTGCTCGGCTATGTGGGCCCGGTCAACGAGGCCGAGCAGAAGGAGGACGGCGATCCGCTCTTGTCCATGCCCACCTTCCGGATCGGCAAGAACGGCATCGAGAAAGCCTATGATGCCGTTCTGCGCGGGCGCGCCGGCCTATCGCGTATCGAGGTCAACGCCGTCGGCCGTTCGATCCGCGAGCTCGACCGGGACGACGGCGATCCGGGTCGCGATCTCCGTCTCAGTCTCGATCTCGAGCTGCAGCGTTTCTGCTTCGAGCGGCTCTCCAGCGAGCTCGCCGCCGGTGCCGTGGTGGTCGACGTCGCGACCGGCGCCGTCCTGGCCCTGGCCAGCGTGCCGAGCTTCGATCCGCGCGCCTTCGACAAGGGACTGAGCCATCGGCAATGGCGCGACTGGCGCGACAATCCGCGCCATCCGCTGGTCAACAAATGCACCCGCGGCCAGTACCCGCCCGGCTCCACCTTCAAGATGATGACCGCCCTGGCGGCGCTGGAGGAGGGCATCTCGCCCAATTACGAAGCCTATTGTCCGGGTTACATGAGCCTCGGCCGGGCGCGTTTCCATTGCTGGAAAGAGCACGGGCACGGCCGGATCGCTCTCAATCAGGCGCTGGCCCAGTCCTGCGACGTCTATTTCTACGACGTGGCCCGGCGCATCGGCGTCGATGCCATCGCCGCCATGGCCGAGCGGTTCGGTCTCGGTCACGAACTGGGCATCGACGTGCCCGGCGAGCGGCCGGGGCTGATTCCGACCCGTGCCTGGAAGAAGGCGGCGGTCGGGGAGAGCTGGCAGAAGGGTGAGACGCTGGTGGCGGGCATCGGGCAGGGGTTCGTGCTGGCGACACCGCTGCAACTGGCGATCATGACCGCGCGTCTGTGCAACGGCGGCATGGCGGTGCGGCCCTGGCTCGTCGAACCGGAGGCCGGCGCGCTCGCCGGCATCGAACCGATCGGCGTTTCACCGCAGGCGCTGCGGGCCGTGCAGGCGGGCATGCACGAGGTGATCAACGGCCGGCGCGGCACCGCGCGCAAGGCGCGGCTCGACATCGAAGGGGTCGAGATGGCCGGCAAGACCGGCACCTCACAGGTGCGCCGCATCTCGCGAACGGAGCGGGCGGCGGGTGCGCACAAGCGCAAGGACCGGCCCTGGGAGGAGCGCGACCACGCGCTCTTCGTCTGCTATGCGCCCTACGATGCGCCGCGCTATGCCGTCTCGGTGATCGTCGAGCACGGCCAGAGCGGCAGCGGCACGGCGTCGCCGATCGCCCGTGACATCATGACCCGCGCGCTCGAGCTGGACCCGAGCCACAGCCGGACCCTGGCGCGTGTCTGAACGCGCGATCGAAACACGAGGCGAAGCGGCGGCAGGGTCGCCCGGGGCTCGGACCCCGCGTCGTCCGGCGGCTCACGGTTCTCGACCTCGACACCGCGGATCGGCGAATGCCCGCGCGAGCGAGGCCCGGGCGCGCGAAGATCGGGCGATGCGGCTTCGGCGGAACGGGCGAGCATGGGCCGCCACGCTCGGGATGGGGCGGCGGCCGCCGGCCGTGGCGCCGGTCGCATGAGTGTCGCCACCCGCATCAAGCCGAGAGATCTGCGGCTCGTCGAGAAGCTCGCCGGCATTCACTGGCCTCTGGTGGCGCTGACCGCGACGCTGGGAATGATCGGGTACGTCGTCCTCTATTCGGCGGGCGGCGGCCACCACGAGCCCTGGGCCCTGCGCCATGCCCTGCGTCTCCTGTTCGGTGCGGCGCTGATGCTGGCGATCGCGCTCACCGGCATTCGTTTCTGGTTTCGCTGGGCCTATGCGATCTACGGCGTCTGTCTGGGCCTCCTCGTCGCGGTCGAGATCATGGGCGAGTTGAACAAGGGCGCGCAGCGCTGGATCGATCTCGGCGTCTTCCAGCTTCAGCCCTCGGAGCTGATGAAGATCGCACTCGCCCTGGCCCTGGCCCGATACTTCCACTCGGCCTATCTCGACGAGGTCGGCCGGCCCGCCTATCTGCTGCCGCCCATCCTGATGGCGGTGGTGCCGGCCGCCCTCGTGTTGCGCCAGCCGGATCTGGGCACGGCGGTGATGCTGCTGGCGATGGGCGGCGGTCTGCTGTTTCTGGCCGGCGTGCGCTTGTGGAAGTTCGCTCTGGCGATCGGCCTCGCGGCGGCGGCGCTGCCGATCATCTGGTCGCAGATGCACGACTATCAAAAGCAGCGCGTGCTGACCTTTCTCGAACCCGAACGCGACCCGCTGGGTGCCGGTTACCACATCATCCAATCGAAGATCGCGCTGGGCTCGGGCGGGCTCTGGGGCAAGGGCCTGCTCAACGGCTCTCAGGCACAGCTCTCCTTTCTGCCCGAAAAGCAGACCGATTTCGCCTTCACCATGCTGGCCGAGGAGACAGGCTTCTTCGGCGGTCTGGTGGTGCTGCTCATCTGTTTCGCCATCCTGATGGCGCTGCTCGCCATCGGCATGCGCGCGGCGCACCAGTTCGGCCGGCTGCTGGCGATCGCCATCGGCATCAACTTCTTTCTCTACGTCACGATCAACGTCGCCATGGTGACCGGCCTCATTCCCGTCGTCGGTGTCCCCTTGCCTCTGGTCTCCTATGGCGGAACGGCGATGCTCACCACGCTCATCGGCTTCGGTCTGGTGCTCTGCATCGACGTCAACCGCTTCACCCAGATCCCGAGGTTCCCGGTCGAGACCTGATCCCGGCCGCCGCTTCCGCACCGCCCGCCCGGACGCCGATCGTCCGCGTCCCTCGTCGTTCAGGTCTTGGCCTTGTCGTATTCGTCGCGAAAGGCGCCGAAGAGCTCGGGCGGCATCGGGCGGCCGAAGAGGTAGCCCTGGCCCTGATCGCAGCCGAAGCGGTGCAGCACCTCGGCCTGACCGCGGGTCTCCACGCCTTCGGCGATCGTAGCCAGGCCCAGGGCCTGGCCCAGGGTGACGATCGCCTTGACGATCATCCGGTCGTCCGCGTCGTGTTCGAGGTCGGTCACGAACGAGCGGTCGATCTTCACCTTGTCCACCGGGAAGCGCTTGAGATAGCTCAAGCTCGAATAACCGGTGCCGAAATCGTCGATCGCCAGTTGGATGCCGCGCTCGTGCAGCTTGCGCAGGTCGGCGATCGCCGCCGTCTCGTCGCGCATCAATACGCCCTCGGTGATCTCCAGCTCCAGCCGTTCGGGCGGCAGGCCGCTTCGGGCCAGCGCCGCGTCGACCCGCTCGAGCAGGTCGCCGTGCAGGAACTGGGCCGGCGAGACGTTGACGGCGACGACGCCGTTCGGCCAGCGGCTCGCCTGCAGGCAGGCTTCCTCGAGTACCCAGGTTCCGAGCTCGAGGATGAGCCCGGCCTCCTCGGCGACCGGCACGAAGAGATCGGGGGGCACCTTGCCGAGCGTCGGATCGGTCCAGCGGACCAGCGCTTCGGCACCGAGCAACCGGTCGTCCGCCAGGCGCATCTGCGGCTGGAAATGCACTTCGAGGCCGCCCGTCTGCAGCGCCCGTCGCAAGGCCCGCTCGATCTGCTGGCGTGCCAGCAATGCGCTGTTCATCCGCGGGTCGTAGATGGTCCACCGGCCCCGTCCGGCGGCCTTGGCGGCATAGAGCGCCATGTCGGCCGCCTTGAGCAGCTCCTCGACGCTGTCGCCATGGTCGGGATAGGTCGCGATGCCGATACTGGTCTGGATGAAGATCTCGCGGCCGGCGACGAGATAGGCCCCGCGGAACGCGTCGATGCAGCGCTCGGCCAGCATGCGGGCGCTCGCTTCGTCGCGCCCGCCGCCCGCCAGCAGGATGGCGAATTCGTCACCGCCCAAGCGGGCCAGAAGATCGCCCTGGCGCAAGAGGCCGCTCAACCGTCCGGCGACCGCCACCAGCAACGCATCGCCGACATCGTGTCCGAAGCCGTCATTGACCTCCTTGAAGCCGTCCAGATCGAGGGCGAGCAGCGCCGATCGGCCGTCGCGTTCCCGGGCACCGGCGAGGGCCTGACGCAGACGCTCGCGGAGCAGCACGCGATTGGGCAGACGCGTGAGATGGTCGTGCTCGGCGAGGAAGCGGATGTGCCGTTCCTGGCGGATTTGCGCCGTGATGTCGCTGCCGGCGCCGCGATAGCCCGCGAAGCACCCCTGCGTATCGAAATAGGGTTTGCCCGAAATCCGGAAGGTCCGGCGGTCCGCACCTTCCGTGTCCGGCCGGCTTTCGACGAGCACGTCGCGAAAGGGCATGCGGCCCAGGGTGGCTTCGACGAAGGTCGAAACGCCCGCCTCGCCCGAGGTGACGGCCTTCAGGGCGCCCAACAGGGGGCGACCCAGAAGTGCTTCACCGGCGGCACCGGCGCCGGTCCCGCCGCGCATCGGCACCGCGTCGCGCGCGTCCGCCTCGTCCGCTTGCGCGTCCGCCGGCGACGCGCCGTCGTGCGGGCCCAGCGGCGGCTTGGAGACGAAACGCAGGAGCATCGACGCATCGGTCTCGAAGACCCAGTCGGAGGCGGTCTCGGCGACATCACGGAAGCGCCGTTCCTGCTGCAGTGCGGCGCGCTCGGCACGACGCGCGCGCCGGGCTTCGAGCGACATGACCAGCAACAACAGGCAGGCGATCGTCAAGAAGCCGGAGAGCGTCCATCGCGCCAGCTCGATCAGCCGGCGCACGCTCTGCAAATCCCGGTCCTGAAGATGCAGTCGTACGAAACCCAGCTCCGACGCCGCTTCTTCCAGGGCCGCACGCAACGGCGCCAGCTCGAGGTCGATGGCGTCGAGCTCGGCGACGCTCGCCCCGCTGGCGTCGAGAGCGAGGATGCGCTCGCGGACCCGGCCGAAGCGCCCGAACGCCTGCTGCATCGCCCGGCGCCAGCTCTGGTTGTCGAAATCGACCGCACCCGCCGCGTCACGTGCCAGAAGATCGACCGCGGCCTCGACCTCGGCCGTCTCGCGCCGCAGCCGTTCCCGGTTCATGCCGGGGTCACCGGCGACCAGACGCGCCATGTCGCGCTCGAGTTCGCCCAGCTCGTGGAGCACACGAAAGACGCTCCAGCTGTCGACCCGGATGTAGCGCGTCAGACCGTCGGCGCGGCTCTGCAGCCAGCTCGTGGTCTGCCACGCACCCGCACCGCCGGCCACGACGAGAGCGAACAGCCCCAGACGGAACACCGGCCGCATCCGCGCCCACCACCCGGCGATCCGGAGCGGCGACCGTCGCCCCGGTATCGTCCCGTCGTCCAGCGGCGCGTCGCTCGCTTCGTTCGGTTCGGGCCTCGCCTCCATCGGCGGCTCAGTCGAGCAGGGCTACGGCGCGGCGGAAGGGGCTCGCCAGATACTGCTTGCACGCGCTCGAGGTGAGATCGATGGAGATCCGGCTGTTCCGGCCCAGGTCGAGGCGGGCCGCGATGATGACGCTGCAGGAGTTGCGCGGCGTGACGGTGGCGTCGCTTGTGGCCCGGACGACGCCGGTGGGCACGTAGACGGTGCCGAACAGGCGCCGGACGTTGCGGCTGTCCCACTTGTGCACCCCGCCGAAATTCCGGTTCTGGTAGAAGAGAATGCCGGCCATCGACCCGTCGGTCGGCGCGGCCAGCGAAATCACGGCATCGGGCGCGAGTTCGACGATCGACACGAGGCCGTCGAGAAAGAAGGTCACGCCGTCGCCCTCGATCCGCGAATCCTCGGTGACCGCCAGCTTGCCGTTCTTGATGACGTAGAGTCCCGGCTCGAGCTGGACCTGGGCGCCGTTCATCACCCTGAGGCCGCCGCAATAGATTCCCGGCGACAGGGTGACGATCGTCCCGTCGATCACTTCGTCGTCGACGTCGCAGCCGCTCGTGGCGGGTGCCTGGAGATAGGTCATCGGGTCCGGCTCGGCCGGGCAATATTCCGATGGCGCCGGCGACAGATAGGCCGACCCGTTCACGGCGGCGCCACCGCTCACACAGATGGTCTCGGCTTCGATGCGGGCGTTGCCGCCGACGATCAGGGCGCCCGGCGCGCGGGCATTGACCTGCACGGCACAATCGGGCGCTTCAAGCGTCGCCCCGTCCTGCAACCGTGCGGCTCCGGGCATCAACGGATCGAGGGCGATCACGCAGGGCGGGCCGACCTTGCCGGCGACCGCCGTCGCCGCCACGTCCAGGCTCTCGAGGCCGAAGACGCCGGCGAACATCGTCGAGAGCGCATTGCCCCGGTCCGCCCCGAGCCTCGGCGTCACCTGTACGGCCGACGGCATGCGGGTGTCGGGAGTCATGGCGTGCGAGGCGGCGTCCCAGTGACCGACGATCACGTCGGCCTCGGTCAGCACCTCGCCATAATCCTCGACCGACATGTTCTTGCGCGCGTAACCGATGGCCGCGGCGACGGCCGCCTCGGCATCCGGAAGCCGCGTCGCGGCAGCGAGCGCCGCCGCATCCGCCGTGGTCTGCAGCTCGGCATTGGCCGTGTAGGCGGCGCCGAGATCGACCGCCACGGAAGCCGCGCCGAAGGCCATCGCGATGCCGGCGGCACCCATCACGGCGATGTTGCCGCGGGTCTCGCGCGACAGGCGGTGAAGAACGGCCACGAGGGTCACGGCGTCAATCCTCCACCCGATCATTCCTTGAGCATGGTCGCCGAGGCGCGCAGCTTGGGCGGTCCGTCCGGCTCGCCGCCGGAACCGCCGCCGCCTCCTTCGCCACCCGAAGCACCTTCGCCTTCGCCCTGCATGTGCTGCGGGTTGCCCGAGCCGCCCCCGCCGCCCTTCTCGCCTTCGGGCGTCTCCCGCTCGGCGAAGCTCGAGATGATGCCCTCGCCGAAGATCAGCGCCTGAGCCAGCGGCACCGAGACCAGGACGGTGACGTCCCTGCCGGGCCCCGGATCGAGCACGGTTTCGTAGAGATGCGCTTCCACGGTGGCGTCGGTGACGGTCGCCAGACGGTCGGCGACGAACGCGCCCAGCCCGTCGGCGTCCAGCTGGTTGACGGCCACACGGCGCACGGCCTCGCGGGCCGCGCCGACCATCTCGTTGCGGACGAAGAAGAGGTTGGCGAGCTCGATCAGCGCCATCATCAGCACGATGAACACCGGCGCCACCAGGGCGAACTCCACCGCGGTCGCGCCCCTCCGGCAGTGGCGAAGGCGCTCGAGCGGACTTCTGAAACGCGTATAGAGCGACAAGCGCGTGCCACCTCATCGTCGAGCGTCGATCGACGGGTGCGCACACCCCGGACCGACCGGCGCCAATCTTCCTTTGGACCGGCGCAGTGTCGCACGCGAGGTGTTAAGGTTTGATTAACGCGGGCTCTTCGTCCTCGGACCGACGGGCTCCGTCACACGCCCGGGCCCGGTCACGCTCAGGCGAGGTTGCCGTGGCAGTGCTTGTATTTGCGGCCCGAGCCGCAGGGGCAGGGGGCGTTGCGCGGAACCTTGGTCGCGACATCGCCCGCGAGCGGTCGATCCGGCCCGCCGAGGGCGGCGCCGGCACCGACACTTTCGGCCGCCATCGCGGGCATCGCCCGGGATTCGGGCGAGAGTGCCGATCGCGCCGCCGTCCGCAGCGGCGCCGGCTGGGGCGCTGCCGTCTGTGAGGCCGGCGCCTGCAGACGGATTTCCAGATGCGAGAGCACCTGCGTCACCGTCTCGCGCAGTTTCTGCAGCATGTTCTCGAAGAGATCGAACGCTTCGCGCTTGTATTCGTTGAGCGGATCGCGCTGACCATAGCCGCGAAGGTGAATGCCCTGCCGCAGATGATCGAGCTGCAGCAGGTGCTCCTTCCACAGATGATCGAGGATCTGCAGGAGCAGGTTCTTTTCGAGCATGCGCACCGTCTTCTCGCCGTAGGTCTCGACCTTCTCGGCCATGCGCTCGGCACTCATCCCCTCGAGACGATGGGCGATCTCCTCCTCGGCGATGCCCTCTTCCTTGAACCAGTCGGCGATCGGCACGTCGAGGGCGAGCAGACGCTTGGCGTCGGCGGCCAGTCCCTCGGCGTCCCACTGCTCGGGATAGGCGCGCTCGGGAACGGCCCTGGCGACCATCTGCTGGATCGCCTCGTGACGCATGTCGGCGACCGTCTCGGCGATGTCCTCGGCGTGCATCAGCTCGAGGCGCTGCTCGAACACCACCTTGCGCTGGTCGTTC
>JAGREO010000015.1:0-12802 GCA_020446525.1 Geminicoccaceae bacterium
CCGCGCGGCCGGCTGCCGGACTGATCTTTCCCCACATCGCATCGCTGCTTGTTTCGCTCTGCATTCCACCGGAATGCGGAGCCGGTGGTGCTGGGGCTCGCTGCCGTGTGTCGGTCGGTCCGCGCCGATGAGGCCCGACACACCATCGGGTGCCTCGACCGTGTTCCACGGACCGGAAACCCGATCGGCCGAGGCGTCGTCGCCATCGTCGGCCGAGGCGGTCGGCGGGCGTTCCCGCGGCGTGCCGCGTGCACCTTTCGCCGGTTTCGTCGGTCAAACGGGTTCGCTGCTCTCGGGCGATGACCGCCCCCGACGGAGGGCGCTCAAGGCTCGCCCGGATGCCGGCTTGCGCTCCGGCGCTTTCGGGCACGAACCCGGCAGCGCCGGTGCGCCCGAGGTCGGTGCGGCGGGTGGCGGCGGTTCAGCGCAGATAGTCGGCGAGCGACAATCGGCCGAGCTGGGCGATGGTGGCGTAGGCCGCTTCGAGGGTGGTCCGGTCCTGGGCGAGCCGGGTCATCGCCGACGGCAGGTCGGTATCCTCGATACGGCTGACGACCTGCGTGAGATAGTCGAGCTCGGCGGCGTGGCCCTCGGTGATGCTCTCGAGGCGCGCGGTCTCGACGCCGAGCGTACCGCGATGGGCCGCGACCTCGGCCACATGGCCGGTGAGTGCGGCGAGGCCGGTCTGCAGGGCCTGCACGTCGCCGGCCTGATGGGCGGCTTTGAGGTCCGCCATGGTCTCGAGCAGCGGCACGAAGTCGTCCGCGGTCAGCGGCACCTCGAGCGTCGCGCCGTCGTCGATGCGGATCGCGAGATGCTGCGTGTCGCCGACGAAGACGTTGGCGAGATCGGCCGCCGAGGAGACGCTGGCCGGCATGTCGATCGGTGCGGTACCGGTGCGGCTGCCGGCGAAGAGGTGCCGGCCGTCGAGCGAGACGTTGAGCCTGCCGGCGATCTCCTGCAGCATCGAATCGATTTCGGAGGCCAGCGGCACCTCCTTGCCGGCCGCGCCGGAAAGCCGCTGTACGGTCAGGGCGCGCAGCCGTTCGACGACGTTGCCGACGCCCTCGAGCGCGCCGCTCATGGCGGTGAGACGGTCGACACCGATGCGGTCCTGAACGAGCCTCTCTTCGAGCACCCGGCTCTCGTGCCGGGTCGCCGTCAGCAGCCGCGCCTGATCGGCGATGTCGGCGAAGCGCTGCGCGCTCTTGCCGGTGGATATCGAGAGCTGGGTCTCGCGCATGCGTGTCTGGGTCGACTGCAGATAGCCGGTCAGACGCGTATTGTGGGCATTGTCGGCGATACGATCGATCATCGGTTCAGCCCCTCTCAGCGGCCGATATTGACGAGTTCTTCGAGCAGTTCGTTGGTCACGGTCATCACGCGCGCCGAAACCGAATAGGCGCGCTGGTAGACGATCAGCCTGGAGAGCTCCTCGTCGAGATTGACGCCGGAGACGGCGCTGCGGCGCTGGCCGAGCTCGTCGCCGAGCGCGCGGTCGGCATCGGCGCGGTTTTCAGCCTGGGCCGCACTCGCGGCCTGGGTCGCGACGATGTCGGCGAGATAGCCCGCCACGTCGACCACGCGCCCGGCGATCCCGCCCCGGTCGATGGTCGCGGTGGCGGTCGAGAGGCTGTCGGCGACGGCGAGAAGGCCGCGATTGTCGCCGGCGCCGCCGGTCACCGGCAGGCCGGCCGGACCGTCCAGCCGGGTGCGCGAGAGACGCGCCGGATCGGCGGCCACGTCGGCGCGCACCGCGAGCGCCCCGGAGCCGGTCTCGACGACGAGGTCGTTCAGGCCGAAATAATGGGCGAAGCCGAAGTCGCGGGTGCGTCCGGCATCGTCGGTCACGGTGATGGCACTGTCGCCCTCGGCGAAGGCCAGCCGCAGGGGTCGGCCGCCGCCGTCGAGGCCGGCGGTGATCACCAGCCGGTCGTTCGCATCGATGACGGCGCTGCCCGATGCACCCAGTTGCGTATCGAGGTGGGCGGCGAGCGCTTCGGGCGTGGCGAAGGTGGCCAGATCCAGCGCCACGTCGGCCACGACGGCACCGTCCTGGTCGAACAGTGCCACGCGCGCGGTGCCGGTCGCCTGCCCGCCACCCGCCGCGACGTCGAAGGAATCGAGGCCGGTGCGGCCGCCCACGGCATCGGTCGGCAGCGGCACGGGCAGGCCGGCATTGTGCGCCTTGTTGAGATTGTAGCGCAGCATCGAGGCCAGCTCGCCGAGCTGGTCGTCGAGCCCCGGCAGTTCGGTATCGCGCACCTGCAGGAGGCCGTGCAGGCGGCCCGATGCGAGCGAGGAGACGATCTGCTGATCGGCATCGGGCGTGGCGTCGGCGCTCAGCTCGGGCGTCAGCTGCGCGCGCACGCCGCGGCTGACCAGCTCGACGCCGACCTCGCCCGCCTTGGGGCGGCCGGTCTCCGGGTCGAGCTGACGCTCGCCGAACACGCGGACGGCACCGAAGGTGGTGGCGGCCGAGACGCTCGCGGCCGGCTGGTAGATCAGCTTGCTCGGGCTCTGCTCGAGCAGCGGCACGCCGCCGGCGGTGTAGACGGCGATCGACTGGTCGTCCTTCTGCTGCACGGTGATCTCGATGGCCGAAGCCAGGCGGTCGAGCACGGCGTCGCGCTGGTCGAGCAGTTCGGCGGTGGGCAGGCCGCGGACGAACTGCGCGTTGAGCGCGTCGAGCGCCTCGATGTCGGCATTGATCCCGCCGATGGTGGCGCCGATCCGGCGGTCGACGTCGCCGCGCAGCTTCTGGACGGTGAGGCGATCGCCGTCGAGTTGGCGGAGCATGTCGTCGAGCTCGCCCACGAGGCTGCGGGCGGCGGCGGTGCTCTCGGGCGTCGCGGCGGCGGCCTCGAGTGCGGCGGCGAGGTCGGCGAACTTGGCGGAGAGTCCGCGATCGGCCTCGCCCGGGCTGCCGAAGACGCGGCCCTGGATTTCGTCCGCCAGTTCCGCCACCACGGCCGAGCTGCCCTGCAGGCCCAGTTGCTTGCGCACCTCGACGGCCAGATATTCGTCGACGATCCGCACCGTCTCCTCGGTCCGGACCCCCTGGCCGACGCCTTCGACGGTGAGCGTCGATTGACCGACCTGCTTGCGCGAATAGCCCTCGGTGTTGGCGTTGGCGACGTTGTTGGCGGTCACGCCGAGCGCGCGCTGGGCGGCGTTCAGGCCGGTGAGCGAGGTCGAGAGCGTGCTGAGCAACGACATGGATGGTCTCCTGCGCCGTCCGGCTAGACCTGCTGGTCGAAGGCGACGGGGATCACCCGGCCGCGCTCGAGCTGCGGTGCGGCGCCGTCCTCGGCACGGCGCCCGAGCGATCCGGCGGCCCCTTGCGACGCGCCGGTCGGGCCGTAGGCCGGGGCGCCGCCCTGTGCCTGGCTGCTGCGCCCGAGCCGGCGGATCATCTTCTCGACGACGTGGCGCGCCGCGTCGACGGCCTGCGCGTTGCGCCGGATCGCCGTCTGCGCCGCGCGCATCGCCGTCTCGAACTCGCGGCGCACCGCCATGTCGAGACCGCCCAGGAGGGCCGGGTCACGGCGCAGGGCCGCCACCTCCTCGGCGTAGAGATCGGCCAGCGCCGCCTTCTCGCCCTGCAGCCGATCGATCTGCTCGACCTGCATGGCGCGCAGATGGTCGGTCTCCTTCTCCAGGATCTCGACCAGATTGCGCGCGACGGTGATCACCACGCTCAACCGCTCGAAGGGCTCCATCAGCCGGTCTCCTGCATCTTGAGCATTTCCTTGAGCACCGCGTCGCCGACGCCGATGCCGCCGCTGCGGCTGATCAGTCTGGCATATTCGTCCTGCAGCATGTCGGCGAAGGGGCCGGAATCGGCGCCGCCGAGGGCTCCGCCCGGCTCGAGCCCGGACGACATGCCGCGCAGGATCTGGGCGATGAAGACCGATTCGAATTCTTCGGCCGCGGCGCGCAGCTTCTCTTCCGACGGCCGGCCGAACGCCGTGCCGTCGAGCGCGCGTGCGCCGGTCGAAAGGCTGGTCGGCGCGAAGGTGTCGGTCGTCATGTCACATCACCTCGATGTCGGCCTGCAGCGCACCCGCGGCGCGGATCGCCTGGATGATGCCGATCATGTCACGGGGGCCGATGCCGAGCACGTTGAGCCCGTCGACCAGCTGCTCCAGCGTCACGCCGGTCTCGAGCACGACGAGCTTCTTGTCGGCGCCGTCGTCGATCGCCACTTCGGTGCGCGGCTCGAGCGCCGTCACGCCGTCGGAGAAGGGATCGGGCTGGACCACGGTCGGCTGCTCGGTGACCCGCACGGTCAGGTTGCCCTGCGCCACCGCCACCTTGGAGATGCCGACATTCTCGCCCATGACGATGATGCCCGCACTCTCGTCGATGATGATGCGGGCCGGCTGGTCGGGCTCGACGCGCAACTGCTCGATGTCGGTCAGAAGACGCGCCGGCCGGCCGGCGAACCGAGCCGGCACCGGCAGCGCCACGGTGGCGGAATCGATCGCCCGTGCCTCGTCGACGCCCAGATGGCCGTTGATCGCCGCGGCGATGCGCTCGGCGGTGGTGAAGTCCGGGTTGCGCAGGGCGAGGCGCAGCGTCGTCATGTCGGCCAGCTCGAACTCCACCTCGCGCTCGACGATCGCACCGCTCGGGATGCGGGCCGCCGTCGGCACGCCGCGGGTGACCTGCTCGGCATCGCCGCCACCCTCGAAGCCGCCCACGGTGAGGGCGCCCTGGCCGACCGCGTAGACCTCGCCGTCGGCGCCCACCAGCGGTGTCACCAGCAGGGTGCCGCCGCGCAGGCTCTTGGCGTCGCCGAGCGCGCTGACGCTCACGTCGATCCGGCTGCCCTGCCGGGCGAAGGGCGGCAGCGTCGCGGTGGTCATCACCGCGGCGACGTTCTTGGTGTTCAGCCGTGTGCCGCGGGTGCTCACGCCCAGACGTTCGAGCATGGCGACGAGGCTCTCCTGGGTGAAGATGGCGTTGCGCAGACTGTCGCCGGTGCCGTTGAGGCCGACCACGAGGCCGTAGCCGACCAGCATGTTGTCGCGCACGCCCTCGAAGTCGGTGATGTCCTTGATGCGCACCGATGCCCCGCTCGCCGACGGCTGCACGAGGCCCGCGAGAATCGAAAGCACCAGAACGAAGAAGCGTAACGACAAGAGCGGTCTCCCGATGACCATCGAGCAGGTCCGGCACCGATCGTGGGCACTTCGAGCCGAAGCGACCTCCACGACCGACATCCACGAAACCTCAAGCGAGCATCGTGCCAACCCCGGCCACACCTGCACCACCGCCCCCGACGACAGCCGCCCGGACCGTACCGCCCGGCAATCCTCGCCGGGTGAACCGGCAATTTCTGCCCGGTCTCCCGCCGACGGCATTTTCGTGCGGGAAGCGTCGCCGGCGTTAACGTTCCATCAACCCTTGCGTGCTACCGGTGAAGGAAGCCGTCGTGACGACGGTGGTCCGCCCGCCCTCCTTCGGGAGGCGCATCTTCGGGAGATCCTGGATCATGCGGATCATGCCGCAGGGCGGCGCCGGCCCGGCACGCGAACGGCGCGCCGTCTCCGGCGCCACATCGGGAAGCACCTTCAGGCTGCCGGAGGGGCCGCAGACGCCGCCCCGGCCGACCGGGCTCGCCGGCACGGCCTCGCTGGCGTCACTCGGCACACTGATGGCCGTGCAGGGTGCCCTCGACGACAAGGAACGCCGCCGCGCCGGCCTCGACCGCGGCCGGGAAGCGCTCGACGGGCTCGACCGGTTGCGCCTGGCGATCCTCGAGGGCCGGCAGGACGGCGGCTCGATCGACGCGCTGCGCGGTCTGCTCCGGCGCGAACGCACGGACACCGGCGACGCCGGGCTCGAGCGCCTGCTGGACGACATCGACCTGCGGGCCGAAGTCGAGCTCGCCAAACTCGAGCGCGACGCCGGGAAGCGCTGAGCGAACGCGCCGTCGACGAGACACACCCCGCGCCGGGCTAGGTCGTCGAGCCGGTCGACGATGGCGGGATTCGCCGCGCACGGGGATGCGCCTCGAGACCGGCTATGTCGTCCACCGTCGTCCGATGCGGTGTGCCGCGCGCGGGCATGCGTCTTCGGGGGTCGTTCTTCGGGCGGCCGATGGCCGCGACGCGCCGTGCGCGGATCAGGTGCACCTGCTCGTCGAGGTCGATGCCGGCCTTGTGGGCCGGCTCGGGCTCGATCATCCTCCTGGGCCGTATGCGGGTCGACGAGGGAGGGACGGTGCACCGATGACGTCGGGCAGGCACTACGACGTGGTGATCGTCGGCGGGGGTGTGGTCGGGCAGGCCTGCGCCTGGTTTCTGGCGTGCGATCTCGGTTATGCCGGGCGCGTCGCCGTGATCGAGCGGGATCCGGCCTACGGCCGGGCCTCGAGCGCCCTTTCGGTCAGCTCGATCCGCCAGCAGTTCTCGACGCCGGCGAGCATCGCCATGTCGCGCTTCGGCTTCTCATTCGTCGAACGGTTCGCCGAAGAGGTGGCCCTGGTGCGCCGCGGCTACCTGCTGGTCGCCGACGCGGCGCGGGCGCCGATGCTCGAAGCCAACTGGGCGGTGCAGCAGGCGAACGGCGCCGATGTAGAGCGGCTCGATCCGGCGACGCTTCGCGCACGTCATCCCTGGTTGAACACCGAGGATCTGGTGCTGGCGACCTATGGCCGCTCGGGCGAAGGCTGGTTCGACGGCTACACGCTGATGCAGATCCTGCGGCGCGGGGCCCGGGCGGCCGGTGTCGCCGCCATCACCGGCGAGGTGTGCGGCTTCGCCCGCCAAGGCCGCCGCCTCCGGGCGGCCACGCTCGCCGACGGGGAGCGGATCGAGGCCGGTGTCTTCGTCGACGCCGGCGGCCCCTGGGGCGGCCGGGTGGCGGCGATGGCCGGCATCGACATTCCCGTGGTCGCGCGCAAGCGACAGGTGTTCGTCGTCGACTGCCGCACGCCGATCGAGGCGATGCCGATGCTGTTCGATCCCTCCGGTGTCTATTGCCGCCCCGAAGGACGCCACTTCCTGATCGGCCGCGCGCCCGAGGCCGACGACGACCCCGACGAGCCGCCGCTCGAGGTCGACCACCGGCAGTTCGAGGAAGCGATCTGGCCGAGGCTGGCGCACCGCGTGCCGGCGATGCAGGCGCTCAAGGTGGTGAGCGCCTGGGCCGGCTACTACGCTTACAATCCGATCGACCGCAACGCCCTGATCGGCCCGCACCCCGAGCTCGACGATCTGCTGCTGGCGACGGGCTTTTCCGGCCACGGCATGCAGCACGCCCCGGCCACCGGACGCGGCATCGCCGAACTGATCGTGCACGGCCGCTACACCAGCCTCGATCTCGGGGCCTTCGCCGCCGATCGGACGCCGATCGTCGAGACCAACGTCTACTGAATAATTCGTTCGTGTATTTTTTCGGTCCGGATGACGGAAGATCGAGTCCGGCATCATGCATGAGCCAAAGAATTTTCAATAACAATTGTTTGCAGTATTTTTCTAATCTCGCTTCATAGAAAAACCGCCCTAGGCTTCGCCCAGATAGACGGCCTGGACCTGCGGGTCGGCGCGCACTTCGGCGGGCGTGCCATGGGCGATCGCGCGGCCGCGGGCGAGGACCATGATCTCGTCGGCGTGCTCGAAGACGATGTCCATGTCATGCTCGGTGAAGAGGACGCCCAGCGCGCGCTCGCGGCAGATGCCTTCGATCAGGCGCATCAGCGCGCCGCGTTCGGCCGGCGCCATGCCGGCGGTCGGCTCGTCCATCAAGAGCAATCGGGGCCGGGCCGCGAGCGCCATGGCGAGCTCGACCCGCTTGAGATCGCCATAAGCGAGCACCGCGCAGACGCGCGCCTGCTGATCCGCGATGCCGACCGTCTCGAGCAGGGCCTCGACCTCCTCGCGATAGAGGCCGCGTGCCGAACGCAGCAACGACCTCAGGCGCCGGCGGTGCGACAGCACCACGGTCTGGACATTGTCGAAGACGCTCATCGAGCCGAAGGTGCGGGTGACCTGAAAGGTGCGGCCGACGCCGGCCCGCCAGATGCGCCGAGCCGGCCAGCCGGTGACCGCACGCCCGTCGAGACGCACGCTGCCGCGATCGGGACGCAACTGGCCGCCGAGCATGGCGAAGCAGGTGCTCTTGCCCGCACCGTTGGGCCCGATCATGGCGAGCATGCGGCCGGCATCGAGCGCGAAGGAGAGATCGTCGACGGCGACCACGCCGCCGAATGCCTTGCGCAGCCCCGCCACCTCGAGCAGGCTCACGAGCCGCGATCCCGGTGACGATGCGCCCGCTGCCGGACGAAGCCGGCGATCCCCTGCGGGAAGAGGATGACGAGGGCGATGATCGAGCATCCCAGCGTGAGCCGCCAGAACGGCATGCGCGAGAGCCAGTCCTGCAGCGAGGTGAACACGCCCGCACCCACCCAGGGACCGGAGAGCGTGTTCACGCCGCCCAGCAGCACCATCATCAGCCCGTCGAACGAACGCGGTATCGCCATCTCGTCCGGAAAGACACTGCCCTTGGCGAAGACGTAGAGGCCGCCGGCGAGACCGGCCACGGCGCCGGCGAGCACGAACGCCGCCCATTGCCGGCGGGCGACGTCGATGCCGATCGCCTCGGCCCGGACCGGGCTGTCTCGCCCGGCACGCAGCCCCCGGCCGAAAGGGGTGAAGACGGCGAAGCGGAGAAAGGCGATGCCGGCGGTCACCAGGGCGAGGGTCAGGTAGTAATAGCGGGTACGGTCCGCGGCCCAGGCCGCGGGCCAGATTCCGAGCAGACCGTCGTCGCCGCCGGTCACTTCCGTCCACTGGAAGACGATCGACCAGGCGATCTGCGCGAAGGCCAGGGTGAGCATGGCAAAATAGACGCCGCGCAGGCGCACGCAGAAAAAGCCGATCACCGCCGCGAGCAGCGCCGCCCCCACGACCCCCGCCGGCAGCGCCGCCGTCATGGGCGCGCCCAGATGAACGACCGCCAGCGCCGCGGCATAGGCGCCACCGCCGAAAAAGGCGGCATGGCCGAACGAGACCATGCCGCCCGGCCCCATGATCGCGTGCAGGCTGGCGGCGAAGAGCGCCATGACGAGAACGTCGATCGCCAGCACCAGAACGAAGGGATCGGCGATCATCGGCAGGGCCAGGAGCGCCGCCAGCAGAACACTCACGGCGATGCGCCAGGTCCGATCGGCCGGCCGCACCGGCTCGGCGTCGTGGCCCGGGGCATCGGCGGGCTCGGCGCGCCCGAGCAGGCCCTGCGGCCGCAACACCAGCACCACGGCCATGATCAAAAAGGTGAGGATGAGCGTACTCTCGGGAAAGAAGAGGACGCCGAAGGCGCGCAGCTCACCGATCAGCAGGGCGGCCAGAAAGGCGCCGACGATGCTGCCCATGCCGCCGATCACCGTGACCACGAACATGTCGGCGACGATGCCGAAATCCATCGCCAGATCGGCGCCGCCCTTGGGCAGCTGCAGGGCACCGCCCAGCCCGGCGAGACACGAACCGAGGAAGAAGACGGAGGTGAAGAGCCAGCGCTGATCGACGCCGAGAGCCGCGACCATCTGCCGGTCCGCCGTCGCGGCGCGCACGAGAATGCCCCACCTCGTGGTCCTGAAGAGCAGCAGCAGGCCCGCCAGCACCACCGGGCAGACGGCGATCAGCAGCAGATCGTAGACCGGCATGCGCTGGCCCATCACCTCGATCGATCCGCGCAGGCCGGGTGCCCTCGGGCCCAGTCGGTCCTCCGCCCCCCAGGTCCACAAGGCCGCATCCTGCACCACCAGGATCACGCCGAAGGTCGCCAGCAACTGGAAGAGCTCGGGCGCCTTGTAGATCGGCTTGAGCACGATCGTCTCGACCAGCACGCCGATCAGCCCGACGCCGAGCGCCGCTGCCGCCATCGCGGCCCAGAACGGCGCGCCGCCCCAGGTCCCGCGCGGCACCGGCAGCGCCTCGATCAGGCTCAGCGCCAGATAGGCCCCCAGCATGTAGAACGAGCCGTGGGCGAAATTGACGATGCGGGTGACGCCGAAGATCAGCGTCAGGCCCGAGGCCACGAGAAAGAGCGACGCCGCCCCGGAGAGCCCGGTGAGGAACTGGACGACGAAGAGGCCCAAGAGCGGCGGTCTGTTCGAGAGCGGCGGTCTATTCGGCCGGCCGCCTCGCCCTCACCGCCTCGTCGTCGGGCAGATAGTCGGCGCCGTCGGCATAATACCAGTCGCGCATGGTGGGCCGGCCCTCCTCGAGGGCGGTGTAGCCGACATAGGCACCCATGGTGGACTGATGGTCGATGGCGCGAAAGGTGACCGGGCCCACCGGTGTCTCGAAGGTGAGATCTTCCATCGCCTCGATCATGCCGTCGGTCGCGGTGTCGCCGCCGGTCTTCTCGAGCAGCGCTCCGATCGCCTTGATCACATTGTAGCCGACCAGCGAGCCGGCGCGCGGATGATCGTCGAACTTTTCGATATAGGCGTCGCGAAAGGCGGCGTGCGCGGCCGTGTCGATCTTCGACCAGGGATAGCCCGTCACCAGCCAGTCGATCGGCGCGTCTTCACCCAGCGGCTCGATATATTCGGGCTCGCCGCCCAGGAGGCCGAGCACCAGCCTGTCCTCGAACAACCCGCGATCCTCTCCCTCGCGGGCGAACTTGGCCATGTCGGTGCCGAAGGTGACGTTGTAGATCGCATCCGGGCGCGCCGCGGCGAGTGCCTGCACTTCGGCGCCGGCGTCGATCTTGAAGAGAGCGGGCCACTGCTCGGCGACGAATTCCACCTCGGGCTGCAACTCGCTGAGCACCGCCTTGAACGCCGCCACGGCGTCCTTGCCGTAGGCATAGTTGGGCGCGATGGTGGCCCAGCGGCGGGCACCCGATGCGGCCGCTTCGCGCGCCAGCATCGCGGCCTGCATCCAGGTCGAAGGGCGCAGGCGGAAGGTGTGGCGATTGCCGTCCTCCCAGACCAGGCTGTCGGCCAGAGGCTCGCCCGCCAGATAGAGCACGCCGCGCTGCTCGGCCAGGGACGCCAGCGCCAGGCCGACATTGGAGAAGAACCCGCCGGAGAGCAGCGCCACGCGGTCGCGGGTGATCATCTCCTCGGCGATCTTGACGGCCTCGCCGGGCTCGCCCGCATCGTCGCGGCTGACCAGCTCCAGCATCCGCCCGCCGGCACCGCCCGCCTCGTTGATCTCCGCCAGGGCCAGCTCCATGCCCATGCGGTAGGGCTCGGTGAAGGCCGCCATGCGGGTGTAGGAGTTGATGTCACCGATGCGCACCGGATCGGCGGCCGCGGAGGGGTTCGCCCCGGCGATTGCGAGGCCGAGCGTCGTGCCGAGGGCGAGCGCTAAGGCGGTGCGGCGGCGGGTCATGCGGTTCTTCTCCGAAGGCGAGCGATCTCCGTGCGCGCGGATCACGGCAGACCATGCGCTGTGCCGCGGCGCAGGGCAAGACCGCCTCTGCGGGCGATCCGGGCGCAAAGGGTACCAGGTGAGGACTCAGGGCTCGAAGGCATCACCCGGTGTGGCGATGTGCACGCGGCCCCGGCTCACCCGGTCGCGCAGAACCTTCGGATCGCCGTGCAGCAGATCGAAAGTGCCCCAGTGGATCGGAACCACGAGATCGAGATGGAGGAACTCGTTGCAAGCGATGGCGGCGTGCTCGGGGCCCATGGTGAAGCGGTCGCCGCAGGGCAGAAAGCCGATCTTCGGGGCATAGAGACGGTCGATCAGCGCCATGTCGGAGAAGAGGCAGGTGTCGCCGGCGTGATAGATCGCGTGATCGCGGGTGCGGATGACGAAGCCCGCCGGATCGCCCATGGTCACCGGCTTGGCGTCCTCGAGCATGGCGGAGCTGTGGAATGCGGGCACCATCGAGTAGCGGATGCCGGCCTCCTCGACGGTGCCGCCGGTGTTCATCGGCTGCGTCTTCTCGACACCCTGCGCGCCGAGCCAGGCGCAGAGCTCGAACTGGGCGAAGAGCGTGGCGCCGAAGCGCTTGGCGAGCTCGGCGGTATCGCCGACGTGATCGCTGTGGCCGTGGGTCAGGACGATCGCCTCGAGCGTCTTCAGGCCCTTTGCCCAGCCCTCGGGCGCCCTGGGATTGCCCGAAAGGAAGGGGTCGATCAGGATCGAACGGCCGTCGGCCTCGATGTGGACGGCCGAATGGCCGAGCCATGTCAGTTTCATGGCGAAGCTCCCGTCAGTCGGTGGAGAAGTGCGGTGGCGGTCGTGACGATCTCGTCGGCGCCGGCCTCGACCAGCCTGCGACCGTGCGCCTCGTCGGCGAGGAGATGGGCGCCGGCGGTGAAACCGATGGTGTGCATGCCCGCCCGCCGTCCGGCTGTGACCCCGGCCACGCTGTCCTCGACCACGATGGTGCGGCCCGGATCGCAGCCCATCGCGGCGGCCGCGTGCAGGAAGAGGTCCGGCGCCGGTTTGCCGTGCGCGACCATGGTGGCGGAGAAGAGCGATGTGAAACGCTCGCCGAGCCCGGCCAGTTCCAGCGAGCGGGCGATGCGTGCGGGTGTGCTCGAGGAGGCGACGCAGCATCGGCCGTCGAATGCCGCCAGCAGGTCCGCCATGCCGCACACCGGCCGCAGGCGATCCTCATAGGCTTCGAGCGTGCGCCGCTCCACCAGAGCGGCGAAGCCCTCGGGCACCGGTGCGCCGCGTTCCGCCTCGATCTGCTCGAGCATGCCGGCGACGCTGACGCCCAGGTAGCGCCGGCCGACCGTCGCCGCGTCGATCGGGTGGCCGATCTCGCTCAGGCAGGCCGCGGTGACCTCGCAGCTTATCGGCTCGCTGTCGACCAGCACGCC
>JAGREO010000015.1:12965-15669 GCA_020446525.1 Geminicoccaceae bacterium
GCGCCATCGGCGAAAGGTCGGCGGTCTCGAACGGCTGCTCGACGGGCGGCGCGATGCCGAGGAGGTCTGCCGCGTAGCTCACCACGTCCTGCGGCGGTGCCGGCTCGTCGTCGCAGACATTGTAGACGCGCCCGGGATCGGGTCGTGCGATCGAGGCTTCGAGCGTGGTCGCGATGTCGTCGACGTGGATGCGCGAGAAGACCTGGCCCGGCTTGACGATGCGGTGCGCGTCGCCGGTCCGCAGATTGACCAGCGCGTTGCGGCCGGGCCCGTAGATGCCGGCGAGACGGAAGAGGTGGACCGGCAGGCCGCTGGACCGCCACGCCCGCTCGGCCGAAGCGCGTCGTTCGGCTCGCGGCACGCTCGGCCGAAGCGGGCTCTCCTCGTCGACCCAGGCGCCGCCGGTGTCGCCATAGACCGCCGTCGTGCCCAGCCAGCCGACCCAGCGCAATCGCTCCGCCCGCTTCAGGTCTCGCTCGTGCAGATCGAGCAGCACGTCGCCCCGCTCGTCGGGCGGGATCGACACCAGAACGTGGGTGACCCCGGTCCAGATTTCGGCCGGCAGCGGGCGCTCGCGCGAGAAGGCGACGAGACCGCTCTCACCCCGCCGGCTGGTGCCGCCGACGCTCCAGCCCCGAGCCTCGAGCCGCGTCGCGAGGGTGCGCGCGGTATAGCCCATGCCGATGCACAGGAGCCGGCCGCTCATGACACACCCTCGAATTCGGCCAGGACACGAGCGTCGGTTTCGGCCGCGCGCAGGTCCTGCAGGCACGATACGGCCTCGGCTTGCGGCAGGAGCAGGCGCAGCGCCCAGACCGCGGTCGCGCGAACGACCGCGTCGGTGTCGCCCAGCCGGGCGGCTATGTGCGGGACCAGCGACGGGTCGGCGCTGTTACCGGCGGCGATCAGCACGTTGCGCAAAAAGCGATCGCGGCCGATGCGCTTGATCGGCGAGCCGGAGAAGAGTGCTCTGAAACCGGCATCGTCGAGCACCAGGAGATCGGCCAGCCGCGGTGCCTCGAGGTCGGCGCGCGCCTGGAGCTTCGCCTCGGCGGCGGCGTGGGCGAACTTGTTCCAGGGGCAGACGGCGAGACAATCGTCGCAGCCATAGATGCGGTTGCCGATCGGCTTGCGCAGTGCCCGGGGGATCGGCCCGTCGTGCTCGATGGTCAGGTAGGAGATGCAGCGGCGGGCATCGAGCTCGTAGGGTGCGGGGAACGCGTCGGTCGGGCAGACGTCGAGGCAGCGGCGGCACGCGCCGCAGCGGTCGGTCTCGGCCGCATCCGGCTCGAGGCGCCGTTCGGTGAGGATCTCGCCCATAAAGAGCCAGCTTCCGTGCCGCCGCGAGACGAGATTGGTGTGCTTGCNNCTTGCCCTGCCAGCCGAGGCCGGCCCGTTGCGCCAGCGGCTTCTCCAGCAGCGGTGCGGTGTCGACGAAGACCTTCACGGCATCGCCGGTCTGCGCGTGCAGCCACGAGGCGAGCTGCTTGAGGCGGCCCTTGATCAGCTGGTGATAGTCGCGGTTGCGGGCATAGACCGAGATGTTGCCCCGATCGCGGCGCTCGAGAAGGGGTCGGGGATCGTGCTCCGGGCCGTAGTTCGTCGCGCAAACCACGACGCTTTCGGCCGCGGGCCACATGCCGCGCGGGGTCGCCCGTCGCTGCGGGTCGCGGGCGAGCCAGGCCATGCCGCCGTGGCGGCCCGCCCGGATGAACCGCGCATAGGCTTCCTGCCGCTCGCGCGGCACGACCGCGTCGGCGATGCGCATCTCGTCGAAGCCGAGTGCCAGGGCGCGCCGGGTGAGCCGGGCCTCGAGCGTCGATGCGGTGTCTGTCGGCGCGCCGCCGGTCAAAAATCGAGATCGTCGTAGTGGGCGGCCGGACGCAGGGCTACGATCCGGTCCATCAGGAGCGGGCGGAAGCTCGGGCGCGACTTGATCTTGGCGTACCAGTCGCGCGCCGGCGCGAAATCCTTCCACGGCACGTCACCCAGATAATCGAGAACGGAGAAGTGCGCGGCGGCGGTGAGATCGGCCAGCGAGAGATCGTCGCCGGCCAGCCAGCGCCGCTGCTGGTAGAGGTGTGAGACATAGGCCAGATGGCCGCGGATGTTGGCCGAGCCGGCGCGCATCGCCTCGGAATTGGGGGTGCCGACCCGGCGCAGCCGCTTGAGCAGCTTCTCGCCGAACAGGAGATCGGTCACCTCGCGGCAGAACTTGACGTCGAACCAGCCGCACAGCCGGCGGGTCTCGGCGCGCTGCTCGAGGCTCGAGCCCAGAAGACTGGTGTCGGGATAGGCCTCCTCGAGATGATCGGCGATGGCCCGGCTGTCGCAGATCACCAGATCCTCGTCGACCAGCACCGGCACCTCGGCCGCGTGATTGAGCTCGACGATCTCGCCTTCGCGCTTCCAGGGCTCGACCTCGACCAGTTCCGCGCTCAGGCCCTTCTCCCGCAGCGCCAGACGAATCTTGCGCGAGAAGGGACAGAGCGGGTGATGATGAAGACGCATCATGGCGGGCTCGGGAACTGGTTGTCGTCGTTGCTAGGTAGCCCGCCCGACCGAGGTCGCCAAGATGGACGATCGGCGCATCGATGCCGAGTGTCCGCCGCCCGCCGCGGGCGTACGTCCGGAGCCCGGGCCCCGGCCCATGGCGGCTTCGGTATCGCGGGCCCGGGTCTCAGCCCATGGCGGCTTCGGCATT
>JAGREO010000149.1 GCA_020446525.1 Geminicoccaceae bacterium
TTCGCCTGGTTCTGCGTCGGCCACGGCCGCCTGCCGCGCACCCGCGCGGCGATCGACCAGCATACCGCGACGCTCGATGCGCTCGAAGCCGGCCCGCCCGGCGATCCGGCTGCGGCCGAACCGTCGCCGGTGCCCGATTCCCTCGCGCCCGTCGCCGCCCGTCCCGAGATGGAGCCGCGCGGCCGGTTGCCGGACTGATCTTTCCCCACATCCCATCGCTGCTTGTTTCGCTCTGCATTCGCCCCGAATGCGGAGCCGCTGGTGCTGGTGATCGTCGCCGGCGGGCGTGGAGCGTGCGTCCGGGCATGGAGCCGGCACGGATTCGCGATGCCGTTCGGTCGGGAATTGCTCTATGAGGCGCCGGGCGGGCGGATTCGCGGCCCGGGGACAGGTTCGTGAGGTTCGGTTGGTCGATACTTCGTCTTCATATGGCCCGGCTCGCGCCGGCGGCGTACGGCCGGAGCGCGGGCGGCGCGGCGATTACCGGCGTTTCGTGCGGATCGGCACGCGCTGGATGGACAACGATCTCTACGGGCACGTGAACAACGTCGTCTATTACAGCTTCTTCGACACCGCCCTCGCCGATCTGCTGATGAGCGCCGGCGGGCTCGATCCCTGGGCCGACGGGGTGGTCGGGCTGGCGGTCGAGAACGGCTGCCGGTTCCATGCGTCGATCGCCTTTCCCGACATCGTCGATGCCGGCGTGCGGGTGGCGCATCTGGGTACCTCCTCGGTGCGCTACGAGATCGGCATCTTCAGGGGCGGCGACGAGATGGCCGCGGCCGAGGGCCACTTCGTCCACGTCTTCTGCGACCGCGCGAGCCAGCGGCCGGTGCCGATCCCGGATCGGATCCGTGCGGCGCTGGAGGCGGTCAGGGCAGGCTGAAGGGCACGCCCGCACCCCAGCCGTGCGCCTTGTCGCGGGCGCGCACCATCACGTGATCCACACCGTCCGGGATCACGATGCCGCTCCGGGCACGGGTGAAGGGCTGCTCGTTCTCGTGCGGATGCAGAAGCTCGCGCGTGCCGAGCACCGTGCCGTCGGGGGCCACCACCTCCCAGGCGTCGGCGTAATGGTCCCAGCCCTCGTCGGCGTGGCGGACGGTGACGGCAAAGCGCCAGCTTCCGTCGGCGGCGCGGTCGGCCTCGATCTTCTCGACCACCGGCTCGCCCGCCATGGCCGCGCAGGGTGCCCCGAACAGGAGGGTGGCCGGCAGGAGGGCGGCCAGCAGGAGGTGTCTCATCGTCGGGGCTCCAGGTTGCGGATGGTGATCGGCGGCAGCGGCTCGGCCGGCTCGATGCCGAAGATTCGGCAATAGAAGGCATATTCGGCTTCCAGCACAGCCTTTTGCGTCTCGGCGCGCCTGAAGCCGTGACCTTCACCGGCGAACGGCATGTAGCAGACGGGGATGCCCTTGGCGTCGAGCGCTTCGACCATCGCCTCGGCCTGGGCCGGCGGCACCACCTTGTCCTCCAGGCCCTGAAAGAAGATCACCGGACAGGAAAGGCGATCGGTATGAAGGATCGGCGAGCGGGCTTCGTAGGTGGCGCGTGCCTCGGGCCAGGGGCCGACCAGCCGGTCGAGATAGCGCTTCTCGAACTTGTGGGTATCCTGCGCCAGGGTGGCGAGATCGCCGATGCCGTAGGACGAGGCGCCGGCGCGGAAGCGGTCGGAGAAGGTCAGGGCGCAGAGCACGGTATAGCCCCCGGCACTGCCGCCGGCGATCACCAGACGCTCGGGATCGGCCCGGCCCTGGGCCACCAGATGCTCGGCCGCGGCGATGCAGTCGGCGACGTCGGCCTCGCCCCAGCGGCCGTCGAGGGCGCGGCGGTAGGCGCGGCCGTAACCCGAGCTGCCGCGATAGTTCACGTCGCAGAGCGCGAAGCCGCGCGAGGTCCAGTACTGGTAGCGCAGCGAGAGGGCCGGCGAGGCGCTGCCGGTCGGCCCGCCGTGGCAGCGGACGATCAGCGGCGGGTGGGTGCCGGGAGTCCCGCGCACGTCCGGATGGGTCGGCGGGTAATAGAAAGCGTGCGCCACCGCACCGTCGGCGGTGGCGAAGTCGAAGGGCTGCGGGCGGGCGATCGCCTCCGGCGCCAGCGGCACGTCGAAGGCCCGGGCGACCGCCTCGTGCGTGCCGCTCGCGAGATCGACGCGCACGATGGCGGCCGCACCGTCGACGGCCGCGGCACAGATCACCGCTATTCCGTTTTCGACCACAAGATCGGAAAGCACCGCATGCGCGAGTCCGATCCGCCGCCGCCCCTGCCCGTCCGGCGCCGTGCCCAGCCGCTCGAGCGACCAGAACCCTTCCTCCACGACGAGGGCGTGGACGGCACCCGTCGCATCGACATCGAACCAGCGCGCGCCCAGTTGCCAGAGCGGTCCGCCGTGGTCGGCAGCGCGCGGATCGACGATGCCGCGGCGGCTGCCGTGGACGTTCCAGTAGCCGTCCCGATCGCTCAAATGGAAGAGCTCGCCCTCCGGCCCCCATTGCGGCTGCAGCACCGCTTCCCCGCGCCCGCCGGCCACCGGCTCGACCGACACGACGGCGCCCTCGTCGTCGAGCGCGGCGCACCAGAGCGAGGTCGCGTCCCAGGGCATGTCCGGATGATCCCAGGTGATCCAGGCGAGCCTTTCACCAACCGGATCGAGCGACGGATGGGCGAAGAAATCGTGGTCCGCCGCGAGAGGCCGAAGGGAACACGAGCCGTCGAGCGGGATCGCCACGAGATCGGCGACCGGATCGCCTCCGTCCTGCGCGCTCTCGCGCACCGCGATCAGCCGGTCCCTCCTGGTGTCGACGATCATGTCGGCGAAGCGCATGGCGCCGCCGCATTCGGGGGTCAGCGCCAGCGGCCCCCCGTCGGGCGGCGCCCCGTCGAGGCGCCAGACGCGCTGGTCACGATCGTCGATCGCGACGATGACGTCGCCCCCGACCATGAAGGCGCGGCCGCCATACTCGTGCACGCGGGTGCGCAGATCGAAGGGCGCCGGCGTCACCTCGTCGATCGTCCCGTCCGGCGCGCGGCACATCAGCGTCTGCCGCCCGCGCTCGGAAGGCCGGCTCTCCTGCCAGAAGATCCGGCCGCCGTCGATCCAGGGAAAGGACAGGCCGCGCTGACCGGCGGTGACGAGATCCGCGCCGACGCTCGAGGGCCAGCTCGCATAGGGCAGCGTGCGCAACGGTGCTCTCCACGGTCATTTGCTTTCTCCGGGTCCAGACGCTACGACGTGCCGGCTCCACACGCAAAGCCCTGCGCGCCCGGGCCGGGCGGGGTCGAGACGTGGAGCCGCACACCGGACGATCGACGAGAGGAACGGCGAGACGTGAACCAGGTCGGCAATCTGCTTCTCTTGCCGGGTGACGGCATCGGTCCCGAGGTGATGGACGAGGTGCGCAAGGTGGTCCGCTGGCTGGGCGACCGCCGGGGGCTCGCCTTCGAGTGCGAGGAGGATCTCGTGGGCGGCTGCGCGCTCGACGACCACGGCGCGCCCGTCTCCGATGCCGCCGTCGCCCGTGCTCTCGCGGCCGATGCGGTGCTCTTCGGTGCCGTCGGCATGCCGAAGCACGACGCCAATCCGTTCCACCTGAAGCCCGAGCAGGGCCTGCTGCGCCTGCGCAAGGAGATGCAGCTCTTCGCCAATCTCCGCCCGGCCATGGTCATGCCGGCCCTGGCCGAAGCCAGCTCGCTGAAGACCGAGCTTGTCGAGGGGCTCGACATCCTGATCCTGCGCGAGCTGACCGGCGG
>JAGREO010000150.1 GCA_020446525.1 Geminicoccaceae bacterium
GACCAGTACCACTGCCGGCCGATCGCCTTGATCGTCATCTCCGTCTCGGGCACCACGTCGTTGTAATAGAGCAGCTTGAACGACGGGATCGCGATGATCACCAGGATCAGCACCGGCACGCCGGTCCAGACGACCTCCAGCAGCGTGTGGTGCGAGCGCCGCGACGGCGTTGGATTGGCACTCTCGCGAAAACGCCAGACCACGTAGATGAGCAGCCCCAGCACGAACAGCGTGATCAGGGTGATGATCCACAACAGCAGATTGTGGAAGCTCGTCACCCGATCCATGATCGGCGTGGCCGAATCGAGGAATCCCAGTTGCCAGGGCTCGCGCTGATTGGCCGAGGCCGCACCGCTCGCGAGCAACGTCGTCAGCATGGCCGCCGGCGCGGCGCAGAGACGGGCGAACCGACGCTTGAGCGGACGACGCGAAAGCATGGGCATGGGCACTGTCCTTCCTGACGGGGTGGACCCACCCCTCCTTGTCCGTAATTGCGGCGTCGTCACGAGATCCGCCAGACTGCCGATTCCCGGATCCGCCGATCCGTCCGGGGCGGTCTTGCCACGCAAGGAGAAGGATAGAAAGGCGCCCGGCACCATGTCAGTGACATGGTGTCGCATAAATGCGCGTATCGCGTTCCCCGACCCCTCACCTGAGGGCACCCCACGGACCGCCCATCGACGAACACGAGGCGGCACCGGTCACTCGTCCTCGACGTCGCTCTCCAAAGCACGCCAGGCGGCGAGCACGAACAGCGCCGCGGTCTCCGCGCGCAGCACCAGCGGCCCGAGCGTCGTGAAACGCGCGCCGGCATCCGCGAGCAGCCGCCGCTCGGCGTCGGAGAAACCGCCTTCGGGGCCGACGAGCAAGGGTGAATCGGGCCGATCCTCGAGGGCCGCCAGAAGCGGCTGACCGTCGCGCCGCTCGTCGGCCACGACCAGTTCCGCGTGCCGCTCGATCACATCCTCGAGAGACACCACCTGGCCGATCTCCGGCACGGTCAGTCGCCCGCACTGCTCGGCCGCCTCGATCAGACGCGCGCGCAGACGGTCCGGACGTCCGAGCTCGACCACCGCATGCTCCGTGACCACCGGCACCAGCGCGTGCACGCCGAGTTCGACCGCCTTCTCCAGCATCCACTCCAGCCGGTTGCGGCGGATCGGTGCGAACAGCAGCACCGGACCCGACTCGTCGGCCTGCGGACGCCGTTGCGCGCCGATCTCCAGCGTGATGCGCCGGCGGTCGATGCCGGCCATGGTGGCGCGCCACTCGCCGGACCGGCCGTTGAAGAGATCGACCGAGGCACCGGTCCTCAGGCGCAGCACGTTGCGCAGGTAATGCGCGCGCTCGGCGGCGATCTCGATCGACTGGCCCTCGCCGAGCGGCTGCTCGACGAACAGGCGGGGCACACGCATTGCGCTTCGGTCCACGGCCATTATGTTCGCCACGACGGTATCGTCACGCCCGCCGCCCCGCCAGCCCGGCCGTCTTCGCAATGCGGTGAGCCCGCGGCTCGATCCGGCGGCACGGATGGCGACGTCGTCGACGGAGCGGCATGCAACTTCTGGTTCGGTCCGATGCGGCGACGGGTTCGTCCATGACCGACATCTAGTCGATGGACGATGCGAGAACAAGCGTACAAGTCTATGAAATTCCTCCCGGACCAGCAACTCGGCCTGCTCACTTGGGTGCCGCCGCGATGGCGCGACTACGGCCTGCTGGCCCGGCTCGACCGGCCGATCGGAACCTGGCTGCTCCTGATTCCCTGCTGGTGGGGCATGGCGCTGGGGGCGCACGATGTAGCGGGCTGGTCCATCGGCGCTCTGCTCGGGCTGGCCGCCCTCTTCGGCATCGGCGCCGTCGCGATGCGTGCCGCGGGCTGCACGATCAACGATCTGGCCGACCGCGACTTCGACCGGATGGTCGAGCGCACGCGCAACCGGCCGCTCGCCGCCGGCCGGCTGAGCGTGACCCAGGCGCTCGTCTTTCTCGCCGTGCTGCTGGCGATCGGTCTTCTGGTGCTGGCCGCGATGCCGGCCGCCGCCCGCTGGATCGCCGTGGCGGCGATGCCGCTGGTGATCGCCTATCCCTTCATGAAGCGCATCACCTGGTGGCCGCAGGCGTTCTTGGGCCTGACGTTCAACTGGGGTGCGCTGGTGGGCCATGCCGCGGTGCAGGGCGGTCTCGGGATCGAGGCGTTTCTCCTCTACGCCGCCGGCTTCTTCTGGACGCTCGGCTACGACACCATCTATGCGCACCAGGATAAGGCCGACGACATGCTCATCGGCGTCAAATCGGCGGCCCTGCGCCTCGGCGAAGCGACCGGCCGCTGGATTTGCGTCTTCTATGCCGCGATGCTCGCCCTGCTCGTCGCCGCGGGCGCTTCGGCCGGGCTGAACGGACTCTATTTCGCCGCGCTCGTGCTGCCGGCGGCTCATCTGGGATGGCAGATCGTCCGGCTCGAGATCGACGATACCGGGCGCTGCCTCGCCCTCTTTCGCGCCAATCGCTGGACCGGCTTGCTGGTATTGGCCGCTCTGGTCCTCGGCCACGCATGAGCATCACCCGGTCCTTGTGGGACACCATTTCCTCCATCGAGGATTTCGGCGAGCGGCTGATGGACCGGCACGTGCGGCTGGCGGTCACCGGTCTCAGGCGCAGCGGCAAGACCGTCTTCACCACGGCCCTGGTCCATCACCTGCTGCGCGGTCACGATCTCGACTTTCTCAAAGCCGCGCACGAGGACCGCTATCTCGGCGCGCGCATCGTCAAGGGCGATGGCGAGCGCTTCCCCTTCGAGACCTTCGAGGCCGATCTGAGGGCCGATCCGCCGCGCTGGCCCAAGCCGACCGACCGGCTGACCACCTTGCGGCTCGAATTGCGCTATCGCACCCGAAGCTGGGTCTACGGCTACCTTCAGCCGATCCAGACGCTGACCGTCGACATCGTCGACTATCCGGGCGAATGGCTGC
>JAGREO010000151.1 GCA_020446525.1 Geminicoccaceae bacterium
GAGTGCTTCGGGTGGGGCGGTGTGATGGTAGGTCATGGGTGGGTTATAGGCGTGCCGTCCCATCATGTCAACGCCTTTCTTCCTAGTATCTGCATTCCCGCCTGCGGCCCCGATCGGGACCTGCTTCCGGCCTTTCCTCCTTCTCCGTCGCAAACGAACAAAAAAATCAGAGAAAAGCGGGTGGTCTGGAGGGTGCAACCCTCCGGCGTCGGCTGCGGCGGCCCGTGATGAAACACTCGCGGTGCCGCAGCGCTCTGCGGCGGGCGGTCTGGAGGCTCGGCTTGCCAAAGGGTGGCGAACCGGACGATCATGGGGGCCGAGGGTGTTCCCCAGCCGGACCGGATCATGATCGAACCGCCTTATCTGATGTTCATCGGCGACGTGCACGACCAGTTGGCCGCCAAGACGGCGCAGGGCGTGGTCGACTGGCGTCCGGAGCAGTGTCCGGGGCAGCTGGCGCTCGAGGGGTGCAAGGCCGATCTCGGCATTCCGGCGATGACGATCGAGGAGGCGAAGGCCGCCGGTTGCCGGACGATGATCGTCGGTGTCGTCAATTCCGGCGGCACCATGCCCGATCACTGGAGCGGCGTGATCGTCCGGGCGCTCGAGGCCGGCATGGACGTCGCATCGGGGCTGCACATGCGGCTGGCCGACGATCCGGCGATCGCCGCCGCCGCTCGCGAGCACGGAAGGCAACTGTTCGACGTCCGTCATCCGACCCGCCGCTTCAAGACGGGCACCGGCGTGAAGCGGCCGGGCAAGCGGCTGCTGGCGGTCGGCACCGACTGCTCGTGCGGCAAGAAGTATACGGCCCTGGCGGTAGAGAAGGAGATGCGGGCGCGCGGCATGAAGGCGGATTTCCGGGCGACCGGGCAGACCGGCATCCTGATCGCCGGGCAGGGCGTGGCGATCGACGCCGTGGTCGCCGATTTCATCTCCGGTGCGGTGGAGTGGCTGGCACCGGCCGCCGATGCCGATCACTGGGACTGCATCGAGGGTCAGGGCTCGCTGTTCCATCCGGCCTTCGCCGGCGTCAGTCTCGGACTCCTGCACGGCGCACAGCCCGACGCGCTCGTCCTCTGCCACGAGCCCACCCGCACCCACATGCGCGGTCTGCCGCATCAGCCGCTGCCGGATCTGGCGGTATGCATGGCGCGCAACGTCGAGGCGGCGCAACTGACCAATCCGGACGTCCGTTTCGTCGGCCTCTCGATCAACACCCGGGCGCTGGGCGAGGCCGAAGCGGGCGCCTGTCTGGCGAAGCTCGAAGACCGCTTCGGCCTGCCCGCCTTCGATCCCGTCCGCCAGGGTGCGGCCAGGCTGGTGGACGCGCTTCGATGAGGTGGCGCTCCCGTGAGACGGCACACATGAGACGGCTGCCATGAGATCACTCGACGTCCGGCCCGTGGCTTTTCCGCTGGTCAAGCCGTTCGCCATCTCCCGGGGTGCGGTGAGCGAGGTGGCGCTGGTCGAGGTGGTGATCGGGGAAGCAGGTGCCCGCGGCCGCGGCGAATGCCGGCCCTATGCACGCTACGACGAGACGCAGGAGAGCGTCGTGGCGGCGATCGAGGCGCTGCGCGCGGAGATCGAAGGCGGTCTCGACCGGGCGGGGCTGCGCCGGGCGATGCCGGCCGGTGCCGCGCGCAATGCGGTGGATGCGGCGCTGATCGACCTCGAGGCGAAGCGGGCCGGCCGGTCCGCCTGGGAGATGCTGGGGCTCCCGCCGCCGGCGCCGGTCGAGATCACCTACACCATCGGCCTGGATACGCCGGACCGGATGGCCGCCGAGGCGGCCCAGGTGGGTCGGCCGCTGCTCAAGCTCAAGCTCGGCGGCGAGGGCGATCTGGCGCGTGTCGAGGCGGTGCGCGCGGCGGTGCCCGAGGCGCGGCTGATCGTCGATGCCAACGAGGCGTGGGACGTGGGCATGCTCGACACCTGGTGCCCGCGCATGGCCGAGCTCGGTGTGGAGCTGATCGAGCAGCCGCTGCACGCCGATCGCGACGAGGCGATGCGCGGCAGGCCGCGGCCCGTGCCGCTCTGTGCCGACGAGAGCTGCCACGACCGGCACGGCCTCGACCGGCTCGAGGGGCTCTACGACTGCGTCAACGTCAAGCTCGACAAGACCGGCGGGCTGACCGAGGCGATCGATCTCGTGAACGAGGCGGAGGCGCGCGGCTTCGGCATCATGCTCGGCTGCATGATGGCCTCCTCGCTGGCCATGGCCCCGGCCTTCCTGCTGGCCGGCCGCGCCCGCTTCGTCGATCTCGACGCGCCGCTGCTGCTGGCCCGCGACCGCGACCCGCCCTTTCGCTTCGAGGGAGCGGTGATGCACCCGCCGCCGGCGGCGCTCTGGGGGTAGGCCGGCCTTGGCGAACAAGCTGGCGGGTCAGCGTGCCACGCACTCGAGCGCCCGCAATCGACCTCGGACCCGATCCCGGGAAGCGGTCAGATCAGGTCGTCGACGGTCAGATCGAGGGCGGCGGCCAGCGCTTTGAATGTGGCGATCGAGCCCGGCGTCGCTCCACGCTCGATTTTCGAAAGTTGGGTCTGCGAAATCCCGGCGGCTCCGGCCAGCGCCGCCGCCGTCAGGCCGCGCCGTTCCCGCCAGACGCGCAAGGGGCTCTCGCCGCCGAGGATGCGGTCGACCATTTCCGCCGGCAGCAACTCCTCCTCACCGGCGGCGAGCCTCGCGCGGAACGCCCGGTGCGTCAGCACGTCCGCGAGATCCTCCTCGGCCTCGCGCAGCGCCTCGTAGCGTTTCTTTTCGATCACGACGAATTCGTTGCCGTCCGGCGTTTTGAGCAGCGTTTCGGTCATCGATTCAAGCTCCTGTAGACACTTCCCCGAACACCGATCATCTCGACAGCGACAACGATCCCGTCGTCGCTCAGCAGTATACGCCAGCCGCCCACTCGCACACGCACCAAACCCTCTCCACCCCTCAGAGCTTTCACATCACCCGTGAAGTGCGTAGGATCGGCGGCATAAGCGTCGATCGCGGCGCGGATACGCCGTGTCGTGACCGGATCGAGCCGTCGCAACGCCTTGAGCGCCGCCTTGGCGAAAACGATACGCCGCATGCATGCTTGATAGGCCGATCGCATTTTGCGTCAACCTTCAGGAGAATAGATTGGCCGGCACGAAAAATGTTCTCGGCGAGCCGCTGGTGGCGTGCTCGATGGAGCCGGTGACGGGGTTCTATCGCGACGGCTGCTGCAATACCGGGCGCGAGGACGTGGGCTCGCACACCGTCTGTGCGGTGATGACCGCGGAGTTTCTCGAGTTCTCGAAGGGCCGGGGCAACGATCTTTCGACGCCGCTGCCCGAATACGGCTTTGCGGGGCTGAAGGACGGCGATCGCTGGTGTCTCTGTGCGCCGCGCTGGCAGGAGGCGCTCGAGGCCGGCAAAGCACCCCGGGTGGTGCTCACGGCGACCCACGAGGGTGCGCTCGAGCATTGCGCGCTCGGCGATCTCAAGCGTCACGCCATCGATCTCTCCTGACGCCGCTCAGCGGTGCACGTCGAGCACGACGAAGGTGCCGCGCCTTCCGTCGTCGAGCAGCGGGCCGGCATCCAGCGTCTCGGCCAGGGTGATCAGGTGGAGCCGCGTCATGCGCTCGAGCTTCTCGCCATAGCCGTCGTCGACGAAGGCGCCGGCGTTGCACAGGAGGAACGCGCGGCCGCCGGGCCTGACCAGCCGCACCACCTCGTCGAGTCCGTCCGGGCCGACATGGGCGTGGGTGAAGGTGCCGGCGCTCACCGCGTGGTCGTAGCGGTCGGCGTTGACCGCCGGCCGCTGGAGCAGATTGCCCTTGAGCAGGCGGTGATAGACGCCCGTGCGGCTGGCCCGGTCGAGCATCGCCTGCACCAGGTCCAGCCCGTCGACGTGCACGAAGCCGCGCGCCGCCAGCTCGACGCCGACGAGCCCGGTGCCGCAGCCGATGTCGAGGATCCAGGCCCGGCGGTCGGGCACCCGCTCGGCCACCAGATCGGCCAGCAGCGCCGGCCCCCGATAGCCGTGGCGTTCGAGCATGTCGGCGTCGTAGGTGGCGGCCCAGTCGGCATAGAAGGCCTCGGCGTCGGCCGGGCCCTCCAGTGTGTAGAGCCGCTCGAAATGGCTGCGTCGTTCGCGGTCGTCACTCATGGCGTCGGCCTCACCTGACGTTTCCCCCGATCCGGGCCCCCGATCCGGCATGGCCGGTGCATCGGTCGGGACGTGTGAAGAAGGAGGTGGTGGATCATGGTCGCCGCCGGGTCGCATCGGAAACGGCGCTCGCTTCGCCGCCGGCCTCGATGAGGTGGTCGAGACGGCGATCCTCGATCCCGGCCGGCTCCTGGTGGATGATCACCTCGGCCTCGGGGAAGGCGCGGGTGAGGTCGTGCTCGAGCTTCTCGGTGACGTAGTGCGCTTCACGCACGCTGCGCGCACCGTCGATCTCGACGTGCAGCTCGATGAACTGCGTCGATCCGGCCTCGCGGGTGCGCAGATCGTGCAGGCCCTCGACCTCCGGATGGTCCAGCACGATGCGCTCGATCAGGGCGCGCTTGTCCGGTGCCAGCTCGTGATCCATCAGCACGTCGATCGCCGTCCGTCCGATGGCGAGCGCGTGCCAGACGAGATAGGCCGCCACCGCGAGACCGATCACCGGGTCGGCCAGCATCCAGCCCTGCGCCGTGGCCCAGAGGGAGGCGAGGACCGCGAGATTGGCGGCGAGGTCGGCGCGGTAGTGCAGGCTGTCGGCGGCGATCGCCTGCGACCCGGTGCGGCGGACGACGTGACGCTGGAAGGCCACCAGCACCAGCGTCAGGGCGATGGCGATCACCATGGCGACGATGCCGATGGCGGGCAGGGCAAGGGGCCGCGGCTCGATCATCCGCTGGGCCGCCTGCAGGACGACGAACAGTGCCGAGCCGCTGACCAGCGCCGCCTGCGCCAGGGCGCTCAGGCTCTCGGCCTTGCCGTGCCCGTAGCGGTGGCGCCGATCGGGCGGCTGGCGGGCGATGCGCACAGATACGAAGGTGATTGCGGACGCCACCACGTCGGCCAGGCTGTCGATCAGCGAGCTCAGGATGGCGACCGAGCCGGTGGCGAGGCCCGCCACCAGCTTGAGCAGCACGAGCGACGTCGCCAGCACCACGCTGGCCGTCGCCGCCTTGCGTTGCAATCGTCCGTGGTCCGTCGCGTCCGACACCCGTTCTTCCCGAAAAGCCCGGCGCCCGGGCGAGCTTGACAGAATGCGGCGCTGCGGTGAAGCAGGGCGCCCTCGCTCAACCGAACACCGGAGAGACCGGATGCAGCCACCCGCGGCGGCACGCAGGCCGATGTCGCGCGAACGCCACGGCGTGACCTGGACGGACGATTACGCCTGGCTGCGCGACAGCGCCTATCCCAGGGTCGAGGATCCGGCCGTTCTGGCCCATCTCGAGGCCGAGAACGCCTATTTCGCCCATGTGATGGCGCCGCATGCGGCGTTCGTCGGAAAGCTGCACGACGAGCTGGTCGGCCGGCTGAAGGACGACGATGCGTCGGTGCCGGCACCGCACGGCCCCTTCGCTTATTTCTGGCGGTTCGAAGCCGGGGCGCAATACCGCACCTGGTACCGCACGGCGCGGGACGGCGGCGCGCCGGAGCTGCTCCTCGACGAACGGGTGCTGGCGGCGAAGAGCGACTATTTCGCGCTGCGCAGCATTGTGGTGGCGCCCGATCATCGCCAGCTCGCCTATGCCACCGACGACGACGGGTCCGAGCGCTTCGTCGTGCACATCCTCGACCTGGAGACCGGCCGGGCCAAGGCCGATCTCGTGCACAACACCTCGGGCGCGGTGCTCTGGTCGGCCGACGGCGGCACGCTCTTTTATGTCGAACTCAACGAGAGCCTGCGGCCGTTCCGGGTGCGGGCGCACGAGCTCGGTCACGACGAGACGGAGGACCGGATCGTCTACGAGGAGCACGACCCGGCCTTCTTCGTCCATCTGGGCCGCACCTCGGATCGCCGCTGGATCCTCGTGAACACGGGGACCCACGTCACCCGCGAGTGCCGGCTGATCGACGCGCTGAGGCCGGATGCGCCGCCCCGTCTCGTCGCCGCGCGCCGCGACGGGCACCGCTACGGCCTCGATCACGCGCACGGCCGGTTCTGGCTGCTGACCAACGACCGGCACCGCAACTATCGCCTGGTGAGCGCGCCCGCCGACGATCCGTCGGAGGAGAACTGGCGCGAGGAGATCGCACCCGGCGACCATCACTATCTGCTCGACGTCGACTGCTTCGCCGGCTTCATGGTGATCACCGAGAAGCTGGACGGCCTCTCCAATCTGCGGGTGCGCGCCTATGACGGCGCCAGCGAGCACGCCATCGATTTCGGCGAGGAGGTCTATGCGGCCGGGCTCGGCGACAATCGCGAATTCGAGACCGACCGGTTGCGCATCGGCTTCAGTTCGATGGTCACGCCCGGCACCGTCTTCGATTACGTCGTCGCCGAACGCCGGCTGATCACCCGCAAGGTCCAGGAAATCCCCTCGGGCTACGATCCTCGTCTCTACGAGAGCCATCGTCTCTGGGCGAAGGCGGCCGACGGAACAGCGGTGCCGATCTCCATCGTCCACCGCAAGGACTTCGCCAAAGACGGCCGTGGCCGGGTCTATCTCTACGGCTATGGTGCCTACGGGATGGGCTCCGACCCAAATTTCAACGCCAACCGTTTGAGCCTGATGGAGCGCGGCTTCGCCTGCGCCATCGCCCATGTCCGCGGCGGCGACGAACTCGGCTACGGCTGGTACGAGGCGGGCAAGCTGGCGAACAAGCCCAACAGCTTCACCGACTTCATCGCCTGCGCCGAGCGGCTGATCGAGTGCCGCTACACCCGGCCCGGCAACATCGCCATCCTGGGCGGCTCGGCCGGCGGCATGCTGGTCGGTGCGGTCGCCAACATGCGGCCGGACCTCTTCGGCTGCGTCGTCGCACAGGTGCCGTTCGTCGACGTGCTCGACACCATGCTCGACCCGTCACTGCCGCTGACGCCGATCGAATGGCCCGAATGGGGCAATCCGCTCGAGAGCGAGGCGGATTTCGCGCGCATCCGCAGCTATTCGCCCTACGACAACGTCGCGGCGCGGGCCTATCCGCCGATGCTGGTCACCGCCGGCATCGCCGATCCCCGTGTCACCTACTGGGAACCGGCCAAGTGGGTGGCGAAGCTGCGGGCGCTCAAGACCGACGACAACCTCCTGCTGCTCAAGACCAACATGGGTGCCGGGCATTTCGGCCGCTCGGGCCGCTTCGACGCGCTCGAGGAGCTTGCCCAGGTCTACACCTTCATATTCAAGTGCTTCGGGCTGTCGGACGAGCCGACGGCGACAAGGGAGAAACGGTCATGACGGGACGGCTGGCCGGCAAGACGGCACTGGTGACGGCGGCGGCGAACGGCATCGGGCGCGCCAGCGCCGAGCTCTTCGCCGCCGAAGGTGCGCGGGTGATCGCCACCGATATCGACGAGAAGGCGCTCGGATCGCTCGAGGGCTGCGAGCCGCGCCGTCTCGACGTGCTCGACGCCCAGGCGATCCAGAATGCCGCGGCCGAGATCGGCGCGCTCGACGTGCTCTTCAACTGCGCCGGCTTCGTCCATCACGGCACCATCCTCGACTGCGACGAGGCGGCCTGGGACTTCTCCAATGACCTCAACGTGCGCGCCATGTACCGCATGTGCCGGGCCTTCCTGCCGGCGATGCTGGAGGCGGGCGGCGGCTCGATCGTCAATATGAGCTCCGTTGCAGGCGCGCCCAAGGGCATCGTCAACCGCTTCGTCTACGGCACCACCAAGGCCGCGGTGATCGGCCTGACCAGATCGATCGCCATCGACTTCGTCGCCCGGGGTATCCGCTGCAACGCCATCTGTCCCGGAACCGTCGAGACGCCGTCGCTCGAAGAGCGGATCCGCGCCCAGGGCGATTACGACGCGGCCAAGGCCGCCTTCGTCGCCCGCCAGCCGATGGGGCGTCTGGGCACAACGGCCGAGATCGCCCATCTGGCGCTCTATCTGGCTTCCGACGAGAGCAGCTACACGACGGGCACGGTGAACATCGTCGACGGCGGCATCGCCATCTGAGCGCGCGCGGAAAAGGTGACGTACGTCACAGCACGATACAGCCTCGGGTGGCATGATCCGGCTCGAGCGAGAGACGCTCAGCATGTGCCTCCTGAGAACGACTGGGCCGCGAAAGCGGCCCATTTTTTTTGTGCCCTGCACCGCAACGAAACCCGGTCGGAACGTCCTGATGCGTCGCCCGTTGCAGGGGTCGACGGACATCAACCCCAGGAGATCCGATCATGAGCAAGTTCCATCTTTCGACGGTCGCCGGTGCGGCACTGCTGGCGGCCATGGCGACGACGGCCTCGGCCCAGCAGGCGAAGGTCTATCACGAAGCGGAGAACGACGACGCGATCGTCGAGCCCTTCGGCCTCACGGTCGATCAGATCGAGGACATGGACATCGTCAATGCCGCCGGTGACGAGATCGGCGAGGTCGAGGAAGTACTCGTCGACGAGAACGGGCAGGCCGTGGCCGTGGTGGTGGAATCCGGCGGCTTTCTCGGCATCGGTGATCGCGAGAGCATCGTCATGCTCGATCAGCTCGGCCTTCAGGGCGATCAGCTCGTGACGACGCTGAGCAAGGAGGAGCTCGAATCCGCACCCGAGTGGAACGACTGATTTTCGTGCGGCGGGCGTGACGGACGTCACATCCGCCGCCGGTCGGAGCTGGCATTCTCTTCCACAGAGCGACAGCTCTTCCCTCCCTGAGATCGATTGAGGGGCCGTTCCGCGGCCCCCCTTTTTTTGCGCCGTGCCCTGCACCATTGCGGCTTGCGCGCCGCCTCGATATGCACCCCCGACGAAGGTTCCGCAGCGGGCGGGGCCGGCTCAGGGAGGAACGGGCCATGAAACTGCTGCGCTTCGGGCCGAAGGGTCGGGAAAAGCCGGGAATGCTGGATCAGGCCGGCACCATCCGCGACCTTTCGGGTCAGATCGACGATCTCGCCGGCGGCAATCTGTCGGATCAGGTTCTGGGCCGGCTGGCGTCGCTCGACGCCTCGTCGCTGCCCTCGGTGCCCGCCGGGACGCGCCTCGGCCCTTGTGTCGGCAAGGTCGGCAAATTCATCTGCATCGGCCTGAACTATTCCGATCACGCGGCCGAGACCGGTTCGCCGGTGCCGCCCGAGCCGATCATGTTCATGAAGGCGATCAGCGCCATTTGCGGCCCCGACGACGACGTCGAGATCCCGCGCACCTCGAAGAAGACGGACTGGGAGGTCGAACTCGGCGTGGTGATCGGCAAGGCCGCCAAATATGTGGACGAGGAGAACGCCCTCGACCACGTGGCGGGCTACTGCATCGTCAACGACGTGTCCGAGCGCGCCTTCCAGATCGAGCGTCACGGCCAATGGACCAAGGGCAAGAGCCACGACACCTTCGGCCCGCTCGGCCCCTGGCTGGTCACCCGCGACGAGGTGCCCGATCCGCAGAACCTGGCGATGGGCCTCGAGGTCGACGGCAAGACCATGCAGGACGGCTCCACCAAGACGATGATCTACGGCGTCGCCCACCTCGTGAGCTATTGCTCGCAGTTCATGAGCCTGCAACCGGGTGACGTCATCTCGACCGGCACCCCGCCCGGCGTCGGCATGGGCATCAAGCCCGAGCCGGTGTTCCTCAAGGCCGGGCAGGAGATGCGCCTCTGGATCGAGGGTCTGGGCGAGCAGCGCCAGAAGACCGTGCAGGCCTGAGCCCGGCGCAAGCCGGAGCCCGCTGTTTCCCGCTCGCCCCGGTCGCGGGCGGGAAACGGGCACTCTCGACGCGTGTGTGCTTATCACTTGATCGGTTTTATGGTACAAGGTGCCGTTCGCGCTCCACGGGATGTCCTGAAGGAGGGGGTACCATGCACCAGAGGCCCGTAGCCGACATCATCCGGCATGAAGCGTTGCGGGCCGCGCCCGCGGAAACGGTGCTCGACGTCGCACGGCGCATGGCCGGTCGCAAGGACAGTTGCATCCTGGTCTGTGACGGCGACGAACTGGCGGGCATCTTCACCGAGCGCGATCTCCTCGTGCGCGTGGTCGCCGCCGGCCGCGATCCGGCCGCCACCCGGATCGACGAGGTGATGACGCCCGATCCCGACAGCGTCGACAGCCGGACCTCGGTCGCCGACGCGATCCGCCGGATGGACGAGTGCGGATACCGCCATCTGCCGGTGGTCGATGCCGGCCGCATCGTCGGCGCCCTCTCGTTCCGCGAACTGCCGCTGGTCGAGAAGGCGCACATGCAGCCCGAGCTCGACGCGCGCCACGCTCTGGCCGAACGCATGTGGTGAGACGCCTCAGTCCGGGCGCGCCTTCGTGCCGGACAGCGAAAAGCGGTTCTCCTCGCCCGCGAGCAGCCGGCGGATGTTGCCGTGGTGTTTGACCACCACGATCGCGGCAAGCGCCACGTAGAGTTCCGCCTGCTGCACATGGCCCGTGCTCCATGCCGCGAGGGGAGCCAGCATTGCTGCGACGATCGAGGCGAGCGAGACGTAGCGTGTCCACCAGACGGTGATGGCGAAGGCCGCGATCAGCGGCGGCACCACCCAGGGGGTTAGCCCCAGAATGACGCCGGCGGCGGTGGCGACACCCTTGCCGCCGAGAAATTTCAGCCAGACGGGAAAGCAGTGACCCAGCACCGCGCCCAGACCGGCGAGTACCGCGATGTCCGGACCGAGCAGGGCCGCACCCGCGGCCGCCGGTACCAGGCCCTTGAGAATGTCGGCGATCAGTGTCGCCACGGCGAGGCCCTTGCGGCCCGTGCGCAGGACGTTGGTGGCACCGATATTGCCCGAGCCGATCGCCCGCACGTCGCCGGCGCCGGCGAAACGTGTGATCAGCAGGCCGAACGGGATCGAGCCGGCCAGATAGCCCACCAGAAAGGCGACCGCGAAAGGCCAGAGATAGGCCGGCCCGCCGAGTGGATCGACCATGGGGTGCCTCTTTCGTTGCCGTTACGGTCCGGGCATCGTGCCGCGGGCGGCAGCGCATGCGCGAACCATGATGCCGGCGACGCCGGCCTGCCGCTAGACACGGAGGTCCACGCCTGCGACACAATCTGCCATGCTCACGCGTGACGCCCTCAAGGAGGGCTGGCTGCAACGCATGGCCGCTACGCCGGGTGGCGAGACCGTGCACTTTCTCACCGAGGCCGAACTCGAGGCGTCACGGCGGACGCTGCTGCGCGCGCACCCGCCGGCCGACGATCTCTGGCTGTTCGGCTACGGCTCACTGATCTGGAACCCGGCTTTTCACTTCGTCGAGCGCCGGCACGGGCGCATCCACGGCTTTCACCGTCGCTTCTGCCTCTGGACCCGTATGGGCCGCGGTTGTCCCGAGAGGCCCGGCCTGATGCTCGGCCTCGACCATGGCGGGAGTTGTGCGGGCGTCTTCTATCGAATCGCCGCCACGGCGATCGAGGAGGAACTGCCGCTGGTCTGGCGCCGCGAGATGCTCACCTCGAGCTATCGGCCGGTGTGGATTCGCGGAAGGCTCGAGGATCGTGCCGATGGCAACGAGCCGATCCGCGCGCTCGGGTTCGTCATCAACCGCGCACACGAGCGCTATGCCGGCGCGCTCGACGACGAAGCCGTCGCCTCCAGCATCGCCCATGCCGAGGGCCCGCTCGGGCGCTGCTCCGAATATCTCTTCGCCACGACCGAGCACCTGAACGCTCTGGGCATTCGCGATCGCGGTCTGGAAGCGCTCTGCCGTCGCGTGCGGCTGCTGCAGACGGAAGAAGGTTATCCACAGCCCAAAGTTGCAGAATGATCTCATATTTCAACTTATGATTGTAACTGCTTGAATTTCACTCGGGATCGCGCGGTGCATCCGGAGACGATTCATCCACAGTGATATTTTGGCATAGACTTGTGTACTATAATTGCATCAAGTCAAATAACCGAGCGGAATGAAGGGGTTGAGACGAGCCGAAGGTCTCGTCACGCGCAAGGGTCGCGGGAGTCGGAATTCACTAAAATTTGATCTGTTTGCGCCGAAAAATATCATCGATCTCAATACGATACTTGCGTCAGATGAATATTTTTCTATTGTCCGGTTGAATTAGTTTCGGTATCGTTCAACCCGTCAAGTCAGACGGTGCCTCCCTACCTACTTGGGCCCCCGACGGAACTTCGGTTTTTCGGGGGCCTCTTTTTTGCGGGAGCACCCACGCAAGCAACGAAGAGGATCAGATCGTGATCAATGCTCATCGACGCCAGGACCCGACGCACGATTCCGACGGTATCGACGCCGTCAACGACAACAGCGAAGCCTTCGACGTCGCCGGCGGCACCGGCCTCGGCCTGGCCGAACAGCAGGTGATCTCGGCGGCCCTTCTGGTCGCCACCGCCTTCCGCCTGCGCGACGAAGCGGCACTGGTGCAGACCCTGCGCCGCCTGACCGACGCCGTCGAGCGCATGGAAGATCATCTCGAAGGCTGATCCGCTCCACGTCTCTTCGATCTCTTCAGGGTTCCATCTCCCTTCTCCCTACGTCCAACCCGCCGTGACGTGCCGCCTGCCGTCGTTCGGCTCGGGTGTGTATCGTTCTTGAACCGTCCCTCGCGCCGCCCCACATCCGCGCAAGACCGTTTCGCCCGACACCTTCCGTGCGGGCACTCCTTCGCGCTGCACGAGGTGGCATGTCCGAACAATCCGCCGGCTGGCACGGCACGACGATCCTGTCGGTCCGCCGCGGCTCCAAGGTGGTGATCGCCGGCGACGGTCAGGTCAGCATGGGCCAGACCGTGGTCAAGGCCAATGCGCGCAAGGTGCGCCGCCTCGGCGGCGGTCGCATCCTCTGCGGCTTCGCCGGCTCGACCGCCGACGCTTTCACCCTGCTCGAGCGGCTCGAAGCGAAGCTCGAGCGGCATCCGGGCCAGTTGATGCGCGCTTGTGTGGAGCTCGCCAAGGACTGGCGCACGGACCGCTATCTGCGGCGTCTCGAGGCGATGATGGCCGTCGCCGATGCCGAGGTGTCGCTGGTGCTGACCGGAACCGGCGACGTGCTCGAGCCGGAGGACGGCCTGATCGGCATCGGCTCGGGCGGCAATTACGCGCTCGCCGCCGCCAAGGCGCTTTCGACCGTACCCGATCTGGACGCCGAGGAGATCGCGCGCCGGGCCATGGCGATCGCCGCGGACATCTGTGTCTATACCAACCGCAACGCCGTCGTCGAAGCGATCGAGACGGCGTGACCGAGCCGAGAATGACCGAACTGACCCCTCGCGAGATCGTGTCCGAACTGGACCGCTTCATCATCGGCCAGGACGCCGCCAAGCGCGCCGTCGCCATTGCC
>JAGREO010000152.1 GCA_020446525.1 Geminicoccaceae bacterium
GACAGCTCAGCTACACCACGCAGTGAAACACGACCCTATGCGAACTGGTAGGGCGTGCGAGAACCCCTTTGCGCAGGGTGCTCGCCAGTAAGGAGCTATCCCTTTGATAATTATAGAGATAGATGACCAATTTGTGCGGTAATCGGCGGTGTTTGGCGGATGGGGTGGGATTCGAACCCACGGTGCGGTTGCCCGCACGCCGGTTTTCAAGACCGGTGCCTTCGACCGCTCGGCCACCCATCCATGGCGCAGGCTCTATAGGTCGCCCGTGTCCGGCCTGCAACGCGATGCGGCGCGGGAGAGGCTCCCGCGCCGCGGTTCGCTCCGCAGCCGATGGACGGAAGATCAGCCCATGGCGAAGTTGGCGAACTTGGTGTCCATATAGTCTTCGAGGACGTTCGGGCCGTTCTCGCGGCCGAAGCCGGAGTGGTTGACGCCGCCGAAGGGCATTTCGGCCGTTGCGGCGGCGTAGCTGTTGACGCCGACGATGCCGGTGCGCAGGCCCTCCATGGTGCGGTGCGCGAGCTTCTGGTCGTTGGTGAAGACGTAGCCGGCCAGGCCGTAGGAGAGCGAGTTGGCGCGGGTCATGACGTCGTCGAAATCCTCGAAGGTGACGATCGGCGCCAGGGGCCCGAAGGGCTCGTCGTTCATGATGCGCATGTCGTCGCGCACGTCGGTGAAGACGGTGGGCTCGTAGAAGAAGCCCTTGTTCTTGTCGGCCGGGCGCTTGCCGCCGCAGGCGACGGTGGCCCCCTCGGCCCTGGTGTCCTCGACCATCTGCTCGATGAAATCGAGGCGCTTCTTGTTGACCAGCGGGCCGATGTCGGTGTCCGCGTCGAGGCCGTGGCCGATCTTCATCCTGGTCATGGCGCCGACGAAGTTCTCGGTGAACGCCTTCTCGTGGCTCTTGTGGACGTAGAAGCGGGTGGGCGAGACGCAGACCTGGCCGTTGTTGCGGGTCTTGCCGGCGGCGGCGGCGAGTGCGGCCTTCACCGGGTCGACGTCGTGGTGGATGATGACCGGCGCGTGGCCGCCCAGCTCCATCGACATGCGCTTGACCGTGTCGGCGGCCTTGCGCATGAGCATCTGGCCGACCGGGATGGAGCCGGTGAAGGTCACCTTGCGGACGATGTCGCTCTCCATGCAGGTGTCGGCGATCACGCCGGGCGTACCGGTCAGGAGATTGATCACGCCCGCCGGCACGCCGGCGTCGATGAAGCACTTGATCAGCTCGACGACCGCACCCGTGCCCTCTTCGGCCGGGCGGGTGACGACGGTGCAGCCGGCTCCCAGGGCCGGGGCGACCTTGCGGGCCTGCAGCAGGACCGGGAAGTTCCAGGCGGTGAAGGCGGCGACGACGCCCACCGGCTCCTTGACGGTCATGAAGCGGCTGTCGGGCGTGCGGCCGGGGATGGTCAGGCCGTAGATGCGGCGGGTCTCGTCGGCGACCCAGTCGATCAGCTCGACGGTGGAGGCGAGCTCGCCCTTGGCCTGGGCCAGCGGCTTGCCGGTCTCGAGCGTCAGCTGGCGGGCGATGGCGTCGGCGCGCTCGGCGACGAGCCGGGCCGTCTTGCGCAGCACCTTCGAGCGCTCCCAGGCCGCCACCCTCTTCCAGCTTTCAAACGCCTTCTGCGCCGCGTCGATGGCGGCCTTCACGTCGTCGGCGTCGGCCTGGGCCGCGCGGGTGACGGGCTCCTCGGTGGCGGGGTCGATGATGTCGATCGTGCCGCCGGCCATGGCCGGGTTCCATCGGCCGTCGATATAGAGCTGGGTCTCGGTCTGCATGAGGTGCCTCGTCCTTGGTGTACGTCGTTCCATTCCGCACATAGGCTCTTCGGGCATGTGTTCAATGGGCTGTCGGGGGCCATCGCGGGGAGGCCGGCCGGGCGGCTCATTCGGCGGGGCGGCGCGCGGCCAGGGCCGCGTCGAGCGCGCGGGCGACGGTGCCGGCGGGCCGGGTGAAGCGGGCGAGCAGGTCGTAGAGCACCGGCGTGACGAAGAGCGTCAGCACGGTCGAGAGGCCGAGGCCGCCGATCACCACCGAGGCGATGGCCGAGCGGCTCTCCGCGCCGGCGCCGGTCGCCAGCGCCAGCGGCACCGCACCCAGGATGGTGGAGACGACGGTCATGACGATCGGCCGCAGGCGCAGCACCGACGCCTCGACGATCGCCTCGCGGATGGTCCGGCCCTCGTCCCTGAGCTGGTTGGCGAACTCGACGATCAGGATGCCGTTCTTGGCCATCAGCCCGACCAGCAGGACGATGCCGATCTGGGTGTAGACGTTGAGCGAGGCGCCGGTGAGCCAGAGGGTCGCCAGCGCCCCGGTGGTGCCCAGCGGCACCGTGGCCATGATGACGAAGGGGTGCACGAAGCTCTCGAACTGGCCGGCCAGCACGAGGAAGACGACGAGCAAAGCGAGCGCGAACACCAGCGCCATGCCGGTGGAGGTGTCCCGCAGTTCGGCCGACTGGCCGGCGAAGGTCATGGTGGTGTCGGCATCGAGCATCCGGGCTGCGGCCTCCTCCGCGAAGGCGATGGCGGCGGCGAGGTCGTAGCCCCGGGCCAGCGAGGCGGTGAGGGTGACCGACGGCAGGCGGTCGTAGCGGTTGAGCGAGGGCGAGGCGGCGGTTTCCCTGAACCTCACCAGGGCCTCGAGCGGCACGAGGTCGCCACGGGCGGAGCGGACGGCGAGGTTGGCGAGGTCGCGCGGGTCGCGGCGGTCGTCGGCCCGCGCCTGGAGGATCACGGGATATTCGCGGCCGCGGTCGACATAGGTCGTGACCTCGCGCGAGGCCAGCATGGTGCGCAGGGTGGTGCCGATGTCCTGCACGCTGATGCCCAGATCGTCGGCGCGCTCGCGGTCGATCGCGAGGTCGATCTGCGGTGCGTTCTCCTCGTAGTCGACGTCGACGTTCCCGAGGCCGGGATTGTCTTCGGCGAGCCTCTTCAGGGTTTCGGCGGCGGTCCGGGCGGTCTCGTAGTCGGGCGCGCCCAGGACGACGCGCAGGGGCGCGCCGCTGCCGCGGATTCCCAGCCCGTTGGGGGTGACGGGAAAGGCGCGGGCACCGGTGACGGCGGCCATGGGCGGGATCAGGCTCTGGACGATGGTGTCCTGGTCGCGCGTGCGGTCGGCCCAGTCGGCGAGGCGGGCGACGACGAAGGCGCGATTGGCCGAGCCGCGGCCGACGAAGGCGAAGACGGCGGCCACCTCGCCGCTCTCGCGCAGCGGCGCGATGGCGGCCTCGACTTCGCGGGTCCGGGCGTCGGTATAGGCGACGGTGGAGCCCTGCGGCGCGATCACCGGGACGAAGAAGACGCCGCGGTCCTCGCTGGGTGCCAGCTCACCCGGCAGCCGCTCGAGCAGCCAGGGCGAGGCGAGGCCGGCCGCGAGTGCTGCGGCCAGCACCACCAGCGGGGCGGCCAGCGCCGCCTGCAGCAGCCGGCGATAGCCCCGGCCGACGGCATCGAGTGCCCCGTCGACCGTGCGCTCGAACAGTGACGGCCGGGTATGGCGGCGCGCGATCCTCGATGCCAGGGCGGGGCACAGCGAGAGGGCGACGAAGGTCGAGATGACGACGGCGCAGGCGAGCACGAAGCCGAATTCGGCGAACAGGCGGCCGACCTGGCCGTCGAGGAACGAGATCGGCAGGAAGACGGCGATCAGCGTGACCGAGGTGGCGAGCACGGCGAAGGTCACCTGACGGGCGCCGAGGGTGGCGGCGACCAGCGGCGGCTCGCCCAGCCGGACCCGGCGCTGGATGTTCTCGAGCACGACGATCGCGTCGTCGACCACGAGGCCGATGGCGAGGATCAGCGCCAGCAAAGTGAGCACGTTGATCGAGAACCCGAGCGCCGCGATGCCGATGAAGGTGCCGACGACGGAGACCGGGATGGTGACGGCGGGCACCAGCGTGGCCCGGGCCGAGGCGAGGAAGAGGAAGATGACGAGGATCACCAGGGCGATCGCGATGCCGAGCGCGATCAGCACTTCCTCGATCGACCGGCGGATGAAGGTGGCGTCGTCGGAGGCGACCTCTATGGTGGTACCTTCGGGCAGGCTTTCGGCGATCGCCTCGACCCGGGCGCGGACGGCATCCGAGATGGCGATGGTGTTGGAGCGCGACTGGCGCAGCACGGAGAGGCCGACCGCCTGCCGGCCGTCGAGGCGGACGACGGATTCCTCGTCCTCCGCACCGAGCTCGACGCGCGCCACGTCGGCGAGGCGCACGGCGTGGCCGTCGACGCGCGCGAGCACGATGCGCGCGAACTGGTCCACCCGGCTCAGGCGCGAATCGGTGCGGACGGCGAACTCGCGGGCGATCGAGGTGAGTTCGCCGGTGGGCAGGTCGACATTGTTGCGCCGCAGGGCGCTCTCGACGTCCTGCACCGTGAGGCCGCGGGCGGCGAGTGCTCGCCGGTCGAGCCAGACGCGAATGGCGAAGGAGCGCGCGCCCGTGACCTGCACGTCGGCCACACCGTCGAGGGTGGACAGGCGATCGACGACGTAGCGCTCGACGAAGTCGGTCAGTTCGGTGGCGGTCATCCGGTCGCTGGTGACGGCCAGCCGCATGACCGGATCGCCGCTGTCGTCGTTCTTGTAGATGCGCGGCTCGTCGGCGTCCTCGGGCAGCGCGCCGCGCACCCGGGCCACGGCGTCGCGCACGTCGGCGGCGGCCTCGTCGATGTCGCGGCCGGCCTCGAAGGTGACGATCGTCCGGCCGCGACCGCGCGAGCTCGTCGAGGAGATGGTCTCCACCCCGGAGACCCCGGCCACGGCGCCTTCGATCACTTCGACCACGTCGGTGTCGATGATCGAGGGCACGGCGCCAGGATAGCCGACGCTGATCGCGATGATCGAGGCGTCGACGTCGGGCAGCTCGCGCACCGGCAGGCGCAGCATCGCAGCGAGGCCGAGCACGATGATCACGAGGCTGGCGACGGTCGCCAGCACCGGCCGGCGGATGGAGAGGTCGGAGAGGCTCATGCGCCGGCGGCTCCGCCCCCGGCGGGCACGGCGTTCGTCGCCGGTTCCTCACGGGCGATCTCGACGGCGATGCCGTCGCGCAGGCGCTGCAGGCCGGAGATCACGACCTTCTCGCCCGCCGACACGCCGGCGGTGATCTCGGCCAGGCCGCCCTGCCGCTGGCCGACTTCGACGTTTTGGCGCACCGCGCGTCCGTCCTCGACGACGAAGAGGAAACTGCCGGCGGCGGAGGCCTGCAGGGCCTCCTCGGGCACCATCAGGGCTTCGCGTTCGGCCAGCTCGACCTCGACGAAGAGGAACATGCCCGCCGGCAGGGCGCGGTCGGCGTTGGGAATCGCGGCGCGGATCTTGAAGGCGCGCGAGCCGGTGGCGATGCGGCTGTCGATGCCGGTGACGCTGCCCTCGAAGGTGCGCCCGGGATAGGCCGCCGCGCGGGCGACGATCTTCTGGCCGGTGCGGACGGCGCCGAAGGCGGTCTCGGGCACGCTGAACTCGACCTCCACCCGGGAGAGATCGTCGAGCGTGGTGACGACGGTACCGGTGGCGACGAAGGCGCCCAGGTCGACGTTGCGCATGCCGACCGTGCCGGTGAAGGGTGCGCGAACGGTACGGTCGGCCAGCTCCTTTTCCGCCGCTTCGACCTGTGCTTGCGCCGTCTCGGCCGCGGCGGTCGCCTCGTCGACCGTCGATTGCGCGATATTCCTGTTGGCCCTGAGCTTGCGCGCCCGCTCCAGCGCCAGCTCGGCCTGGCGCAGACGGGCCCGGGCTTCGCGCAGCGCCGCCCGGCTCATGGTGTCGTCGAGGGCCACGAGCACCGCGCCCGCCTCGACCTCCTGCCCCGGCTCGAAGGGCAGGGCGGATATGCGGCCGGATGCGAGCGGCACCACGTCGATCGCCTGGGCGGCGCGGGTGCTGCCCACCGCCTCCACGACGCTGCGCAGCGTACGCGTCTCGGCGGCGGTCACTTCGACCGTCACGGAGCGGCCGCCGCGCCGGCCCTCGTTCTGCGCCGCACTGGTCTCCTCGCCGCGATAGTGGTCGTAGAGGGCGAAGCCGCCGACGACGATCGCCAGAAGTGCGAGCACGACGAGGAACTGACGGAACAGCGACAAGCGCATCTCCGGGCGGCGGTTCGATACACCTCGATAAGTACGTTCGCCTCGCGAAGATTGCGAGCCGACGCTTGTCGCGATGTGTAACGGCCGGGCGGAAGCTTCAGTGCGTGCCGGTCAGCCGGACGAACAGTTCCTCGAGATCCGCTTCGCGGGTCGCGAGGTCGGAGATGGTGAGCCCGGCGTCGCGGGTGGCTTCGAGGATGTCGCCGACCTTGGCCTTGCTCGGGTGGTACTGCACGACCACCCGGCCGCCCTCGATCAGGCGCGCACCCAGGGCGTCGAGCGCCGGCGGCAACACGTCCGGCGGCTCGGCGAAGGTGAGCGTGAGCTCCTTCTCGTCGAGCCGGCGGAGCAGGTTGCCGGTATCGTCGCAGGCGACGACCTCGCCATTGTCGATGATAGCGATCCGGTCGCACATCTCCTGGGCTTCTTCGAGATAATGGGTGGTGAGCACCACGGTCACACCCTGCGCGTTGAGCTGACGCATGTGCCGCCAGAGCGAGCGCCGGAGCTCGACGTCGACGCCGGCGGTCGGCTCGTCGAGGATCACGACGGGCGGGCTGTGCACCAGCGCCTTGGCCACCAGCAGCCGTCGGCGCATGCCGCCCGAGAGCGAGCGGGCATAGGCGTCCGCCTTGTCGGCGAGCCCGACCGCCTCGAGGATCGCCATGGTGCGGCGCTCGCGTTTGGGCACGCCGTAGAGCCCCGCCTGCAATTCCAGCGCCTGGCGGGGCGTGAAGAACGCGTCGAGATTGAGCTCCTGCGGCACGACGCCGATCGCCCGGCGTGCGCGTCTGGGATTGCGGGCGACGTCGATACCGAAGACGAACACCTCGCCGGCGGTGCGGTTGACCAGACCCGCCAGGATGTTGATGGTGGTCGATTTGCCGGCGCCGTTGGGGCCGAGCAGACCGAAGATCGAGCCGCGCGGTACTTCGAGATCGATCCCCTTCAGGGCCTCCTTGGGCGGCGTCTTGCCGCCGGTGTAGGTCTTGCGCAACCCCTTGAGCTCGATCGCGAAAGCTGGCAGTGGAGATGCCGCGTTCATGCTCGGTGTCCCGCTCGGGGACAAAGGAGACGCCCTTGGCGGAAATCGAGGTCTATCTGCTCGACGACGAGGAGGTGGCGATCGTCAGCACCAAATATGCGCGATGCGACGGTGGCGGTGGCGTGCTCGGTCATCCGGTGGAATATCTCACGCTGGAGAAGGGCGGGCAGACGGTGTGCAAATATTGCGATCGGCGTTTCGTGCACGCCGGCCACCCGGACGTCGCGCATATCCGCCGGGACGGCAAGGCGTTCGGCGCCTCGACCGGCGCAGCGCTGGCCGACTAGGCGTTCAGCGCCCGCAGGCGCCGCATCAGATAGAGCAAGGTCGCGAGACCGCCAAGCCAGGCGACGCCGGCGATGCCCCAATAGATGCCGGCGAGGCCGAAGCCGAGCACCGGATCGAGCAGGCTCAGGACCATGAGTGGTCCGAGAACGTGGCGGAACAGACCCACATACATGGCGAAGACCGGTCGCTTGAGCCCCTGCAGCACGGCGAAGCCCACGGCCAGCAGGGCATAAGCGTCGAAGATCAGGACGGCCACGGCCAGATAGGCGGCACCGAGCCGGATCACCTCGGCATCGTCGCTGAACAGGCCCATCAGGGTCTCACGCAGCGGCCAGACGAGGAGCGCCCCCAAGCTCATGATCGCGAGGGCCAGCAGCATCACCGTGCGTGTCACCTGCCGCACGCGGTCGGGCAGGCGGGCGCCGTGGTTCTGGCCGACCAGCGTCAATGCGGCGGTGGTCAGGCCGATCATCGGCAGCATGACGAGCTGCTCGATGCGCAGGGCGACACCGTACGCCGCGACGGCCGCCTCCCCGTGCCGCCCCATGAAGAAGGTGATGGCGAAGAGGCCGATACCGGTGATCGCCATGGTGGCGGTGGTCGGCACCGCCTGACGCAGGAGTGCGGCCATCACCCTGGGCTCGAAGCGCAAAGCGAACCAGCCGCACGCCCGGCCCAGGGGTGAGTGGCGCAGGCGATGCAGCAGGTAGAGCAGTTGCAGCGCCTGGATCAGGATCGTCGAGAGTGCGATGCCGAGCACGCCCAGCCCCGGCAACGGACCCGCGCCGAAGATGAAGAGAGGGTCGAGGGCGACGTTCAGCAGGACGCCGAACAGCAGCGCATTGCGGTACGAGCGCGCATCGCCCTGGCAGGTCAGGAAGGCGTTGACGGTGGCGTTGGCGACGAACAGCGCCGATGTGAGCATGATCGGCACCAGATAGGCCCGCCCCAGTGCCACACTTTCGCCGCGCACGCCCAGGAGGCGCAAAAGCGGCTCGACGGCGACGAGACCGAAGAGTGCGAGCAGGATGCCCATGGCCAGCGTCGCCAGCACGGCCTGGACGAAGATCCGCCGCGCCATCGGTTCGTCGCCCTCACCCAGAGCGTTGCTCATCAAGGCGGTCGTCGCCTGGCCCAGGCCGACGAGAAGGGCGATGAGCACGAAATAGACGGGAAAGGACGCGCCGAGCGCCGTCAGTGCCTCGGTCGAGATCCATCCGGCGAAATAGCTGTCGACGACGTTGAAGAGTGTCTGGAACAGCATGCCGAGACCGGCCGGCACGGCAATCTGCATGACCAGCGGCAGGATCGGTCCGCTCGTGGCCCTCATCGGCGATCGCGCCGGCGCGCGCCGTCGGACCGGTGCGTTGCCGACACCCTCCGTCGGACGCTCAGACCGTGCGGATATCTTCGTTCCAGAGGCGGAAGCCGCCGGCGAAGGCATGGGCGTTGTCGCCGGCGCGGGCATCGGCCGGCAGCTTCTTCAGGCGCTTTGTGTTGCCGCCGCCGAGTACGACGTAATCGACCACCAGCGCCACCTTGAAGCGCGCGACGACGTCGTGAACCGTGGCTTCCCATGCCTTGCGGCCCAGCCGGTCGAGGCCGCGCTGGCCGACGCAATCCTCGAAGGTGTATTCGCCCTTGTAGGGCAGGTGCGCCGTTTCCAGAGGCAGAGCCAGACCATCCGCGACGATCGCCATGCCGAGCCCCGTGCCAAGCCCCATGAACAGCATCTTGCCGCCGTCATAGGAGCCGATCGCCTGCATCACCGCGTCGTTGATCAGCCGCGTCTCGACGCCCAGCGCCGCGGCGAAGTCGAAATCCAGCCAGCCCTTGCCCAGATTGACCGGCTCCAGGGCCAGCCGATTGTGGGTCACGGGGCCGGGGCAGCCGATGGTCACGCGATCGTAGTTCCAGTCGCCGGCGAGCGTGCGGATCGCCTCGACCGCCTGCTGCGGCGTAAAATTCCGGCCCGTCTTGCTCTTGCGCCGCTCGTCGGAGTGTTCGTGGCGCATCTTGATGTTGTTGCCGCCGATGTCGACCACGAGGATGCCCGGCGACGCGGCCGTGTCGGGTGCGCCGGCGTCCGGAGTGCGGTCCTCTGGGGCAGTGGTCGGTTCGATCGTCATCGGCGTGCCTTCCCCGATACTCGTCGTGCGCGATCGCGAAAGCACGCCGCGCGATCGACCGCAAGCATCTTCGCACGCGCACCATCGGGTGTTGCGGGCGGCCGATGTGCGGTGCCTACTCGGCGCGCGGTATGGCGGTCGGGTCCGCTTCTCCGGCATGGGTGCGCAGGGCGAGGACGGAAGCGACGATCGGCCGTGTGGGTGCGGTGTCGTCCAGCGAACCGCCTAAAGCGCGCTCGAGCGCCGGCAGATAGTCCCCGAGCGGCTCGTTCTCCGGCCGGTCTCCGAGATCGGGGCGGCGGCGCCAGGCGATCGCCACCACCAGCTCGTCGCCGAAGGGCGGCGCCACTTCGTACCATGTGCCATCCAGCGGGTGGCCGATACGGAAGGCGCGCCCGGGCGGCATCGGCGTCTCGGCGTCGGCCGCGGCGCGCCAATGGGTCACGCGCCCGTCGGCGGAGAGATAATCGACGGTGACATAGGCCGGATAATCCGGTGACAGACCGCTCAGTGCCAGGATGTCGCCCATCGCCAGCAGCGGATCGAGCCGGGCCGGCAACAGCTCGACCAGTTGCCGGTCGGCGGTGCCGGTGGTGCGGCCGAGCAGCGAGAGGAGATCGCAGAACGGCTCGGGCAGCGTGCGCACGGCGATCGACGTTTGACGGATGTCGTTCAGCTCGGCCAGTCGCTGTTCGATCGCCGCTCTGGTCGCCGGATCGGGAGCGACGCCCACCACGCGCCTGCGATACTGCCCGGGCTCGGTCTCCACCCGGCTGCAGCGCATCCGGTTGATCTCCTCGGCGGCCACCAGCCAGGCCGCCGCATCGGCGATCGGATCGGGCAGCGCCACCGTGGCCGGAGCCGACCTGTCGTCCCGGCCGGCTTCGCCCTCTTCGCCGGCAGCCGTTCCGCCCGCATCGGTCCGGTCGTCGCGCGTCTCCCGCGCCGCCGTCTCTTCGCCCTGTGCTTCGGCGGGAGTCTCCTTGCCGCCGTCGGCTCGGGCCGTCGGCGGTTCGCTCGCATCCGCTCGCTCGTCTGCGGGTGCGTCCGGTGCATTCGCCGTCGCGGGCGGTGGCGCGGACGTGGCCGGCGTCGGGGCGGCCGGGGGTGCGGTCTCCCGTGTCGGGGCCGCCTGTTCCGGGGCCGTCGGGGCGGGCTGCTCCCGTGGCCACAGCACCCATGCGAGGACGATCGCCGCGGCCGCACCGGCGAGCGCGGTGGCCACGATCCATCGCCAGTTCGCCGCCTCGCGATCGGGGCTCGCCGCTGGCGCGACCGGCCCGTCCTCGAGTTCCGAAATGGTCGGCATCAGCCGCTCGATCGCCTCGGCCAGGGCGTTGCCGGTGGCGATGCGCGTGCGCGGGTCCTTGTCGAGCAATCGGTCGACGAGAGACACCAGTTCCGCCGGCAGCGCCGGCCGCAACTCGGCCAGCGAGGGCGGCGGTGCATGACGGATGGCCTTCGCCAGCTCTTCCTCGGTCGCGCCGGTGAAGGCGGGCCGTCCGCTCAGCAGCTCGAACAGCAGCGTACCCAGACCGAACATGTCGGCGCGGCCGTCGATGCGCTCGCCGGCCAGATCCTCGGGTGCGCGGCCGCGTGCCCATTGGCGCGAGGCGGGCGGCACCGTCATGCCGCCGAGCTTGACCCGCCCGGTGCGCTCCTCGATCGCTACCTGGCCCAGCTCGACGCCGCCATGAACGAGGCGCCGCGCGTGGGCGAAGTCGAGGGCGCGTGCGAGGCGCGCCACCACCGCCAGCGCGTCGCGCGGCTGCAGCCAGCCCTGCTCGTGCAGCAGGCCGGCGAGACCCGGGCCGACGACCAGCGCCTCGGCGATGTAGGGCCTCTCGGGTGAGCCCACGCCCAGCACCTCGACGAAACCCGGATGCCGCAGCGCCATGACCTTGCGCGCCCGCTCCAGCCGTGCCGCCACCGCCTCGCCGTCCGCCGCCGTGGCCTCGTCGGGCCGACTGAGCAGCACGCCGTGCTCGGTCGACGGTCCCTCGGTGCCCGCGTCTTCGGCCTCGTCGGAAGTCGCAGCGTCCTCGGACGCGGATCGCTCGCGCGCGTGGAACTGCCGCCAGCCGGATTCGACGCCGATCTCGGGGCCGGGCACATAGGGAATGTCGGCCTCGTGGGCATCCTCCCGCGGCGACACGGGCGGATCGGGCTTTTCGTCGTCAGCCGGCGTCACTGCGTACCGTTCTGCGAATGCGCAGCAGCGTCACCTGGTGGCCCGAGCGGCGCAGGACGTCGAGCCGCAGCCCGCCGACGTCGACATGATGGCCGACTTCGGGGATGCGTCCGGCCTTGTGGATGACGAGGCCGGCCACGGTCGTGACCTCCTCGTCGTCGAGCTCCCAGCCGAACTGGCGATTGAGGTCGCGCAGCGTCACCCGTCCTTCCACCAGATAGCTGCCGTCCGGTTGCGCCTGCACGCCGGCGACCTCGACGTCCTTCTCGTCGGCGATCTCGCCGACGATCTTCTCGAGAACGTCCTCGATGGTGACCAGGCCCGCCGTGGCGCCGTACTCATCGACCAGCAGAGGCATGTTGTTGCGGTCGCGCTGCATCTCCTTGAGCAGGTTGTCCA
>JAGREO010000153.1 GCA_020446525.1 Geminicoccaceae bacterium
TACCTATGACGTCGACCTTCTTGTCCTCGGCGACCTCCAGGATCGTCGAAATCGGTTGTTTGATACCGATATTGACAACCTCGTAGTCGTTGTTGGACAAGATGATGTCGACCAGATTCTTGCCGATGTCGTGCACGTCGCCCTTGACCGTGGCGAGCACGATCGTGCCCTTCTCGCGGCCTTCGACCTTCTCCATGTGCGGCTCGAGATGGGCGACGGCCTTCTTCATGGTCTCGGCCGACTGAAGAACGAAGGGAAGCTGCATCTGGCCGCTGCCGAAGAGCTCGCCCACCACCTTCATGCCGGCCAGAAGATGCTCGTTGATGATGGTCAAAGGCGGGATCGTCATCATCGCCTCGTCGAGATCGGCTTCCAGCCCCTGCTTGTCGCCGTCGACGATGCGCTGCGCCAGCCGCTCCTCGACCTTCTCCGCCCTCTTCTTCTCGACCGCGGCCGAAGCCTTGCGATCGGCGAAGAGCGCCATGAAGGTCTGCAGCGGATCCCCGCCGTCGCGCCGGTGATCGAAGATGAGATCCTCGGCCGCCTGCACTTCCTCGGCCGGAATGGCGTGCAGCGGCATGATCTTCGACGGATGGACGATGGCCCCGGTCAGCCCGCGCCGCTGCGCATGGTCGAGCATCACCGAATTGAGCACGTGCCGGGCCGCGGCGTTGAGCCCGAAGGAGATGTTCGAGAGGCCCAGGATGATCTGGATGTCGGGGAACTCGGCGGCGATCGCCTCGATCGCCTCGAGCGTCCAAAGGCCGAGCTTGCGGTCGTCCTCGTTGCCGGTGCAGATGGTGAAGGTCAGCGGATCGATCAGCAGGTCGGAGCGCGGCAGGCCGTATTCGTCGCAGGCGAAAGCGACCAGACGCCGGGCGATGCGCAGCTTGTCCTCGGCGGTCTTGGCCATGCCGGCCTCGTCGATGGTGAGCGCGATCACCGCCGCCCCGTGCCTGCGCGCCAGTGCCATGCGCTTGCGCGGCGCCTCCTCGCCGTCCTCGAAATTGATCGAGTTGAGCACGGCCTTGCCGCCATAGAGCTCGAGCGCCGCTTCCAGCACCGGATATTCGGTCGAATCGAAGACCAGCGGCGCGTCGACCTGCCCGCGCATCCGCTCGGTGACGGCGGTCATCTCCGCCAGCTCGTCGCGGCCGACGAAGGCGGTGCAGAGATCGAGCGTGTGCGCCCCTTCCCGCACCTGGTCGCGACCGACGGCGACGCAGCCGTCCCAGTCCTGCGCCGCCTGAAGCTCGCGGAATTTCTTCGAGCCGTTGGCGTTGCAGCGCTCGCCGATGGCGAGATAGGCGTTCTCCTGACGGAACGGCACGGCGGAGAAGAGCGAGGCGAGCTGCGGCTCGGCCGCCGTCTCGCGCACCCTGGGGGCCGGGCGGTGGCCGTCCTCGGCGAGGCGGCGCAGCATCGCGTCGACGGTCCGGATGTGCTCGATGCCGGTGCCGCAACAGCCGCCGATCATGTTGACGCCGTCCTCGACGACGAAGCGCTCGAGCCAGAGAGCAAGATCGTCCGCGCTCAGCGGGTAGTGCGTATGGCCGCAACGCAATTCGGGCAGGCCGGCATTGGGCTGCACCGAGATCAGCCCCGGCCAGGTCCGGGCGATCGTGCGCAGATGCTCGGCCATCTCCTTGGGCCCGGTGGCGCAGTTGAGGCCGATACCGTCGACGCCCAGACTGCCGATGATGGCGATCGCCGCGGCGATGTCGGTGCCGACCAGCATGGTGCCGGTGGTCTCGATCGTCACCTGCACCAGGATCGGCTTTTGCGTCGCGCCGTCCATCGCCCGACGGGCGCCGTTCACCGCCGCCCGGACCTGCAGCGGATCCTGGCAGGTCTCGATCAGCAGCGCATCGACACCGCCTTCGAGCAGGCCGCCGGTCTGCACGGCAATGGCGTCCTCGATCTCGCGATAGCGCACATGCCCCAGAGACGGCAGCTTGGTGCCGGGGCCGATGGCACCGGCCACGAATCTCTGGCCCTGCTTTCCCTCACCTTCGAAACGCTCGGCGGCGCGACGGGCGATGCGGGCGGCTTCGAGATTGATCTCGTGCGCCTTTTCCGACAGCGAGAATTCGCCCAGCGTGATGGGCGAACCGCCGAAGGTGTTGGTCTCGACGATGTCGCAGCCGGCCCCGAGGTAGCCGGTGTGGATCTCCTCCACCAGATCGGGGCGCGAGAGGACGAGGATCTCCGAGCAGTTCTCCTGGCCCCAGAAGTCCTTCTCGAGGTCGAGATCGCGGCTCTGGATCTGGGTGCCCATGCCGCCGTCGAAGAGCAGCACCTGACGGCGCAGGCGGTCGCGGAAGGCGTCGTTCATGATGATCCTCAAGCGGCTCGTGCGACGGCCTCGCCACGGCCGAGAAGGTGGGCGATGGCGACGGTGAGCTCGGCGCGGTTGAGCGCGTAGATGTGCAGGTGGGAGAAGCCCTCGGCGACCAGCCTGCGGCACTGCTCGGCGGCGACGCTGGCGGCCACCATCTGGTGCAGGACGGCGTTCTCGTCGGTGCCGGCGAAGAGACGCTCGAGCCATTCCGGGATCGAGGCGCCGCAGCGGCGGCTGAAATTGCTCACTTGGCGGAAATTGTGGATGGGCATGACGCCCGGCACGAAGGGCACGGCGCAGCCGCGAGCGGCCAGCGCGTCGCGAAAGCGCAGGACCCTTTCCAGATCGAAGCAATATTGGCCGACGACGCGATCGGCACCGGCGTCGACCTTGCGCAGCAGATGATCGAGGTCGGCCTCGGGCGTGCCGGATTCGGGATGCGCCTCGGGATAGCAGGCCACCGAGACGTCGAAATCGTGCAGCCGCTTGAGCCCGGCCACGAGGTCGGCGGCGAAGGCGTAGCCGCCGGGCATCGGCTCGTAGCGAGGGGCGTCTTTGGGCTTGTCGCCGCGCAAGGCGATGATCCGGCGAACCCCGGCCTGCCAGTAGCGCTCGGCCTGGGCGTCGACGTCCTCGCGCGCGCGGCCGACACAGGTCATGTGCGCCGCGACGTCGAGGCCGGTCTCCTCGTGGACCGTCTGCACCACCTCGAAGGTGGCGTCGTTGCCGGTCCCGCCGGCGCCGCAGGTGACGGTATAGAAGCTCGGCCGCAGGCGATTGAGGGCGGCCAGCTCGCGCGTCAGGTCGCGCGCCGCCCCCGCCGTCTTGGGCGGAAAGAGCTCGATCGAAAGGCCGATGGCCGGCAAGGGCGCGGCGAACGACCAGTCGGAGTCCTGGCCCGGCAGCGTCGCATCGGCGGCGTGTTCATAAGACATCACGCGGCACTCTCCCCGATGAGCCGCCCCTGCAGACCCAGGGGCGTGCGGTGATCGTCGACGGCGCGCACGGGTCCGTCGCCCTTGCGCGCGCTCCAGATGCAGATGGTGAACCGTTCGCCCGCCACCCGCCGGATCGGCCGTGGCGTGAGCCCCAGTTCGGCGAAGAAGGCGGCGAATTCGGCGTCGGTGAAGCCGAGCCGGCGATGCGCCTTGTCGGTGCGCAGCCATTCGGCCTCGTGATGCGCGAGATCGACGATCGCCAGAAGTCCGCCCGGCTGCAGCACCCGCGCCGCTTCGGCCAGCGCCGCCTCGGGATCGTCGGCGAAGTGCAGCACCTGGTGCAGGGTGACGGCCGAGAAGGTGCCGTCGTCGGCCGGCAGTTGATACATGTCGCCGTGCCGGACCTGACAATTGCGGGCATCGGCACGATCGAGATTGGCGCGGGCCACCCGCAGCATGTCGTGACTGGAATCGACCCCGAGACCGCTGCCGACGAGCGGCGCCAGACGCTGCAGCACGCGACCCGTGCCGGTGCCGACGTCGAGCAGCCGTTCGCAGCGGCGCTCACCCGTCCGACTCCAGGGAAAGTCGCCGAACAGCGAGGCCAGTGCCGCGTCGACTTCGGCCGGATCGACGCTCAGATCACGCTCGTGATCCCATCCCTCGGCGCGCGCGTCGAACCAGCGGGCGGCATCCTGCCGCCGGACGGCGCGCACCGCGGCCAGGCGCTGCCGATCGCGCTCGAGCTCCGGATCCCTCTCCGGCAGCAGGCGACAGAGGCTGCGCGCCACACGCGCGCCGGAGCCGGTCTGCGCGCGGCGATAGAACACCCAGGAGCCCTCGCGGAACCGCTCGAGCAGGCCGGCTTCGGCAAGGAGCTTGAGGTGACGCGAGACGCGCGGCTGCGACTGACCGATGACCTGACACAGCTCCGAGACGGTCCATTCGCCCTGCGCACACACGGCCAGCAGGCGAAGGCGGGTTTCCTCGCCGGCCGCACGAAGGCCGGTCAGCAGTCGATCGAGATCGTGTCCGTTGTCCATCATCACCGGGCGACCAAACTCCGCGGGACGAGCGGCCCAAGGTCGCCCGTGTCACGCTCGCGCGACGAACCCGACCACGTCGAGTACATCGCGATTGGCTGATATGCGCATTTCTTTATATCGACATGTGATCGGACGCAACAAGTTTCGCCGCGGCAGCGACGGGCCTTCGGTCAGTCGGCCTTTTCGATCTGATCGACGACGGCACCACTGGCCGCACCGGCCGCCGCACCGATCAGCGTGCTGCCGATCACGCCGCCGGTGAGCACGCCGATGACGGCACCGCCCGCCGCTCCGGCCGCGGCACCGGTGAAGACGCGCGCACCGGTGCGGTCATCGACCGAGCTGCAACCGGCGAGAGCGACAATGAAAGCAGCGGCGGCGAAAACGCGGATCGGCGAGCGCATGGGGCATGTCCTCATCGTTCGTGTCGGGGTGCCTGACGTCAGTCTAACACGGCCGGCACGCTGCGGGTTGGGCAATCGGGCGATTGAGGAGTAGATCCTGTCCAAGGGTCGTCGGTCTCCGCCCCACGGCGTCGGGACCGGGCGCCATGATGACAACCAAAGGAGGATTCGCCCGTGGACGATATCGGTCCCACTCTGGAAATCCTCGATCGGCTGATCGGTTTCGACACCGTCAGCGCCAACAGCAATCTGCCTCTGATCGATCATGTCCGTCTCCATCTGGCGGGGCTCGGTGTCGAGAGCGAGCTGGTGGCGAACGAAGACGGCACCAAGGCCAACCTCCTGGCGACGATCGGTCCGCCGGACACCGAGGGCATCGTTCTTTCGGGCCATACCGACGTGGTGCCGGCCGCCGGCCAGGCCTGGTCGAGCGACCCCTTCGTCGCCCGCCGCGCGGACGAGAGGGTGTATGGTCGCGGTGCGGCCGACATGAAAGGGTTCGTCGCCGTGGCGCTGGGCATGGTGCCGAGCCTGCTGGGACGCGACCTGCGCCGGCCCGTTCATCTGGCCTTCTCCTACGACGAGGAGGTCGGCTGCAAAGGCGTGCCGAGCCTGATCGACCACATGCGCGACCATCTGCCGCGCACACCGATGGGCTGCATCGTCGGTGAGCCGACGATGATGACCCCGGTGATCGGCCACAAGGGCAAGATCGGTGCGCGCTGCACCGTGCACGGGCGCACCGGCCATTCCGCACTCACCCACGAGGCGGTGAACGCCGTGATGTACGCCGGACGACTGATCGCCCACCTGCACGAGACGGGAACGACGCTGGCCGCGACGGCGGAAGGTCCGGGTTTCGTTCCGCCGCACACCAGCGTCAGCGTCGGGCGCATCGAAGGCGGCTCGCAACTCAACATCGTGCCGGACCGCTGCACCTTCGAGTTCGAGTTCCGGCTGTTGCCGGACGATGTCGGGCAGGACCGTCTGGCGGCCGTACGCCGCTATGCGAGCGAGGTGCTCGAACCGGAAATGCAGCGCGTCGATCCTCGAGCCGGCATCACCTTCGAGGTACTGATGGACTATCCGGGCTTCGCCGCCGATCTCGACGATCCTTTCGTCGCGACCTGTTCCGAACTGCTCGATACCGACGAGGGCGGCCGCGTTTCCTTCGGCACGGAAGCGGGCTGGTTCACGAAGAAGGGCATGAAGTCGCTGGTCTGCGGGCCGGGCGACATCGCCGTGGCCCATCGCCCGGACGAGTACGTGGCGGTCGATCAGCTCGTCCTCTGCCGCAGCTTTCTCGATCGACTGGTGACGAGGCTGGCCACATGAACGACGCACGGAAGATCACCGTCGACCTGGAGAAGCCCGACATCGGTGCCTGGCGCCGGGGCAATCGCGGCGTCGACTACGTCCACACGATCGAGGGTCGCGATACCGGACCTCATCTGGTCGTCAATGCGCTGATGCACGGTAACGAGCTGTCCGGTGCCATCGCCGTCCTGGAGCTCCTCGAGCAGCCGATCGCGATCGCCCGCGGTCGTTTGACCCTGACCTTCGCCAACGTCGCGGCCTTCGAGACCTTCGATCCCGCCGAGCCGAACGCCTCGCGCTTCCTCGACGAGGACATGAATCGCCTCTGGAGCACGGAGGCGCTCGAGAGCGCCGATCGTACCATCGAAAAGGAGCGCGCGCGGCTTTTGGCGCCGATCTTCGCCGAGGCCGACCGGCTCGTCGACCTGCACTCGATGCAGAGCTTCTCGCCGGCGCTCACGCTCTGCGGCTTGCGCGACCGGGGTCGGCGTTTCGCCCGCGATCTCGGCCATCCGCCGTTGGTGGTGGCCGACGCCGGCCATGCCGGCGGAACACGGCTCATCGACTGGGGCCCCTTCGCCGACCCCGCCGGCCCGAAGACGGCCATTCTCGTCGAAGCCGGACAGCACTGGGCCCGTGCCACCGCCGACATGGCGCGAACCTGCCTGCTCCATGCGCTGCGAGCCGCCGGACTGGCCGATGCGGTGGCGATCGAGCCGCGCCTGCCGGTGATCGATGCGGCACCGCAACGCTTCGTCGAGGTGACGCACGCGGTGACGGTCGAGAGCACCGCCTTCGCCTTCGATCACTATTTCGAAGGCATGGAGGTGATCGAGAAGGCCGGCACGCGGATCGCCATGGACGGCGAGCGGCCCGTCACGACCCCCTATGATCGATGCGTGCTGATCATGCCCTCCAACCGCCTCGATCCCGGCCAGACGGCGATCCGCGTCGGCCGCTTCGTCGAGCCGCCCGCCTGATCCGTCGATGACCGGCGGCGGCCGCGGGAGTGACGGGATCCGTCTCTGGCTCAGCGCAGCGGCCAGAAGAACAGCAGCAGCGGGATCGCCAGGGTGGTGAGCATCGCCTGCAGCGGCAGACCCATGCGCCAGTAATCGCCGAAGGCGTAGCCTCCGGGGCCCATGACGAGCGTGTTGTTCTGATGGCCGATGGGCGTGAGGAACGCACATGACGCGGCGATCGAGACGCCCATGACGTAGGTGTCGACATTGACCCCCTGCGCCTGGGCGACGGCGATCGCGATCGGCGCCATGACGACGACGGTGGCGGCGTTGTTGATAACGTCGGTCAGCAGTGCCGTGCAGACGAAGAGCAGGATCAGGGCCGCGACCGGTCCGTGGTCGCTCGAGAGATCGCCCAGGACTCCGGCGATCAGCGCCGTCAGTCCGGTCGTCTGCAAGGCGTCGCCGATCGGGATCATCGACGCCAGCAGCAGGATCACCGGCCAGTCGATCGCCTCGTAGAGCTGGCGGGCCGGCAGCAGGTCCGCCACGACGAGAACGACGATCGCGACCCCGAGCGCGATCTCCAGCGGCAGGATGCCGAAGGCGGAGAGTGCCAATCCGCCGGCGAAGATGGCCAGCGTCGCCAGGGCGCCGTGCTTGCGCTCGACGGCCAGCGGCCGGGCGGCGAGCGGCAGGAGGCCGAGCAGCCGGACGACCTCGCCCAGCCGTTCCTCCTCGCCCTGCAGCAACAGCACGTCGGAGGGGCGCAGCACGACCCGGTCGAGTCGGTCGCGCACCCGCGCGCCGCGCCGGGCGATGGCCATCAGATTGACGTTGAACTGCCCGGCCAGTTGCGCGCGCGTCCCGCTTCGCCCGTCGAGCTCGGAGCCCTGCACGACGACATATTCGCCGACGCGCACGTCCTCGTTGCTCAAGAGGCCCATGGCCGAGCCCTCGTGACCTTCGATCACGAGATCGTAGCTCTCGAGCAGGCGCATCAGATTGTCCGGAGCGACCTCGACGATCAGCACATCGTCGGGCCGCATGACGAAACGGCGGGGCACGTTGGGCACGCGTCGCCCCAGCCGCACGAGACCCAGAATGGCGACGTCGACGGCGGCGAACAACTCGCCGACCTCGGCCACGGTCCGGCCGTCCAGCGGGCTCGACGCGCTCAGGCGCACTTCCGTCACATAGTCGCCGATGTCGAAGAACGCCTCGCTGCGTGCGGCCCGCCGGCGCGCACTCGGCAAGAAGCGCCAGCCGAGGATCGAGACGAAGGCGACGCCGGCCAGCGCCAGCGGCAGCCCGACGAAGCTGTAGTCGAACATGTGGAAGGGCTCGCCCGAGACATTGGCGCGATAGCTGGCGGCGATGATGTTGGGCGGTGTGCCGACGAGGGTGACGAGACCGCCAAGGAGTGCGGCGAACGACATCGGCATCAACAGCAGCGAGGGCGACCGTTCGGCGCGCGCGGCCGTCTGCATCGCGACGGGCATGGTGAGCCCCAAAGCACCGACATTGTTCATCACGGTCGACATGGCCGCCGTGACCCCGGAGAGCGAGGCCACGTGCAGCACCGTCGAGCGGGTGAAGCGGTCGACGAAGGCGCCCAACTGGTCGGTGGCACCGCTCAAGGTGATCGCCCGGGTGAGCACGAGCATCGCCGCGACGCTCACCGTGGCGGTGTGGGCGAGGCCGTCGAAGGCGTGCTCGGCCGGGACGATGCCGGCGACGACGGCGAGCATCAGGCCGCCGAAGGCCACCACGTCGTGCCGAAACCGGCCCCACAGGAAGAGCCCGAAGAGCAGCACGAAGAGCAGGACGAGGCCGAGTTGAGAGGTGGTCATGGATCGATCAACGACCGAGCGCCCGTGCGGTGTCGTCGAGCGTGCGAGAAACCTTCTCGACGATCTCGTCGACTTCGGCCTCGGTGACGATCAGCGGCGGGGCCAGCACCATGCCGTCGCGGATGGCGCGCATGATCAGCCCGTTGTCGATGGAGATGTCGCGGCAGGTCAGTCCGACCTTGCGATCCGCGGGATAGGGTTTGCGCGCGGCCTTGTCCTCCACCAGCTCGATGCATGCGAGCAGCCCCCTCGTGCGCACTTCGCCGACCAGAGGATGCTCCTCCAGTTGCGCGAGGCGCGACGCGAAGTGACGGCCGATCGGCCCCGAAGCGCGTGTCTCGAGCCCCTCCTCCTCCATGATCGCGATGTTCTCCAGCGCCACCGCCGCGGCGACCGGGTGGCCGGCATAGGTCAGGCCGTGGGCGAACTCCTTCTCGCCGGCCCAGATGGCGTCACCGACGCGTGCGCCGAGCGCCACGGCCGAGATCGGCAGATAGCCCGAGGAGAGGCCCTTGGCCATGACGAGCAGGTCGGGCTCGATGGCGAAGGTGGTGGCGCCCCACCAGTTGCCCGTCCGCCCGAAGCCGCAGATGACCTCGTCGACCACGAGCAGCACGTCGTACTTGCGGCAGATGCGCTGGATTTCCGGCCAGTAGGACGCGGGCGGGATGATGACGCCGCCCGCGCCCTGGATCGGCTCGGCGAAGAAGGCGGCGACCGTGTCGGCGCCGAGTTCGAGGATCTTGTCCTCGAGCCAGCGCGCGGCGGTCGACCCGAACGTCTCCTCGTCCAAGCCCTCGCCGACGGCGAAAGCGTAGGGATTGCCGATGTGGTGGAAGCGGGCGAGCGGCAGGTCGAAGGGCTCGTGCATGAAGCGCATGCCGGTCAGGCTGGCCGAGCCGACGCCCACACCGTGATAGCCGAGCGAGCGGGCGATGATGTTCTTCTTCTGCGGCCGGCCCTCGAGGTTCCAGTAGTACCAGACCGACTTGATCGCCGTGTCGTTGGCGTCGGAGCCCGAATTGCCGAAGATCACGCGCCCGAGACCGGCCGGCAGGATCGCCGCCAGCCTGGCCGCGAGCTCCGCCACGGGCGGCGTGGTGGTCTGGAAGAAGGTGTTGTAGTAGGGCAGTCGCGTCATCTGCTCGAAGGCCGCCTTCGCCAGCCGCTCGCGGCCGTAGCCGACGTTGACGCACCAGAGGCCCGACATGCCGTCGAACAGCCTGTTGCCCTCGCTGTCGAAGACGTAGCAGCCCTCGCCCCGGACGATCACCCGGCTTCCCTTGGCCGAGAGCTCCCTGAACGTCGTGAAGGGATGCAGGTGGTGGCGGTCGTCGATGCGGCGCCAGTGCGCCGTCCGTTCATCGGCCATGGGTGTTCTCTCAGATGACGTGATCAGACGTTGAGCAGCAGGTGCTCGCGTTCCCAGGAGCTGATGACGCTCTGATAAGCGTCGTGCTCCGCCTGCTTGACCGCCAGCAGCACCTTGACGAATTTGTCGCCGAGAACCTCCTTCAAGGGCGCGGAGCTCGCGAGCTTGCGCAAGCCGTCGGGCAGTTGCTGCGGCAGGGTCTGTGCCAGGCGGTAGGCGGTGCCGGTGATCGGATCGGTGGGGTCGAGCTCCTCGACCATGCCCAGATAGCCGCAGGCGAGCGACGCGGCGATGGCGAGATAGGGATTGGCGTCGGCCCCGGCCACACGGTTCTCGACGCGACGCTGCTCGGGCATCGAGGCCGGCACCCGCAGGCCGACGGTGCGGTTCTCCCAGCCCCAATGGACGTTGATGGGTGCCGTCGACCAGCGGCGCAGGCGGCGATAGGAGTTCACGTTGGGCGCCAGGAGCGGCATCGCCTGCGGCAGGAACTTCTGCAGCCCGGCGATGAAGCTCAGGAACAGCGGCGAATAGGCACCCATTTCTTCGCCGGCGAAGAGGTTGCGGCCGTTCTCGGCGTCGTAGAGCGACAGATGCACGTGCATCGAACTGCCGGGCTCACGCTCCATCGGCTTGGCCATGAAGGTGGCGTAGATGTCGTGCTTGAGCGCCGCCTGACGCAGGGTGCGCTTGAACAGGAACGCCTGATCGGCCAGCGCCACAGGGTCGCCATGGTTGAAGTTGATCTCCATCTGCGCCGCCCCGGCCTCGTGGGTCAGGGTGTCGACGTCGAGCGCCTGCGCCTCGCACCAGTCGTAGACGTCCTCGAAGACCGGGTCGAATTCGTTGACGGCGTCGATGCCGTAGCTCTGCCGGCCCGTCTCCGCACGCCGCGACCGGCCGACCGGCGGCTCGAGCGGATAGTCCGGATCGGGGTTGATCTTGGTCAGGAAGAATTCGAGCTCGGGCGCCACCGTAGGTTTCCAGCCGCGTGCGCGATAGAGCTCGACCACCCGTTGCAGCACGTGGCGGCAGGAAATGTCGACCGGCGAGCCGTTGTGATGGTGGGCATCGGCGATCACCTGCGCCGTCGGCTCGGCATACCACGGCACCAGGCGGACGGTGGAGGCATCGGCACGCAGGCGAACGTCGCGATCGGTGGGATCGATGACGTTTTCTTCGGGATAGTCGCCGGTGACGGTCTGGATGAAGATGCTCTCGGGCAGACGCAGGCTGTCGTCGACGAGAGATTTGAGGAACTTGTAGCCCGGCAGGATCTTGCCCCGGGCGACGCCGTTGATGTCAGCCAGGATGCACTCGACTTCGGTGATGCGCCGTTCCTCGAGCCACGCTTCCAGGTCGATCATCGCCCGCCTTTCTTCGTGAGTGAACCGCGCAGGCATCGGCGAAGGCCCGGAACAGGGCCATGTGATGCGGATGGTCGCGCAGCCGCCACTCGGCGTGCCACTGCACACCGATGCAGAACCGCCGGCGATCGGCGAGCGCGACCGCCTCGATCGTCTCGTCGTCGGCCCGCGCCTCGACGACCAGACCCGTGCCCAGCCGATCCACCGCCTGCGCGTGCAGTGAATTGACGCGGATGCGCGCAGCGCCTCTCAGGATATCCGAAAGAACGCTGCCCGGCGTCACCACGATCTCGTGCACCGGCAGATAGCGTTCGGCGTGTAGCAGCGTCTTGTTCGAGCGATGATCGCGCCGGCCCGGCAGTTCGTGGACGTGCTGATGCAGGCTTCCGCCCAACGCAACGTTGAGCTCCTGGATACCGCGGCAGATCGCCAGAATGGGCGTCCCGCGCTCCACGCAGGCACGGATCAGGGGCAGCGTCGTGGCATCGCGATCGGCGTCCGCCGTGTCGCTCCAGCGCGGCACCGGGCCCCGGTAATGTTCGTGGCCGACATTCGAGAGGCTGCCGGTGAGCAGCAGACCGTCGAGGCGGTCGAGCAGAGCTTCGATGTCGAGACGATCACCCAGGGCCGGGATCAGGACCGGCAGACCGCCGCCTTCGACCACCGCATCGATATATTTGTCGACGACGGCATGCGCCGTGCCGGAACGTACCGGCTTGCGGCAACAGCTTATCCCAACCAAAGGTAGAGCGGAGGCTCGTTCCATACGGCCAGCTTATAAGTGAGGCCGCGCTCCGTCGCAACGCTTGGCGCTGCAACGCAACAAAGGCGCGGGAAGCAGGTGCGCTCCCCGCGCCGCTCGCGCCCGGCGCCGATGGTTCAGGCGGCGCGCGACTTCTCGCCTTCGATCACCGTCGGACGGGATGTGTCGCCGGTTCCGGACGAAGCACCTTCGCCGATACTGATCTTGCGCGGCTTCATCGCCTCGGGGATTTCGCGCTTGAGCTCGACGTCGAGCAGGCCGTTGCGCAGGGCGGCACTCTCCACCCGAACGTGATCGGCGAGCTGGAAGCGGTGCTCGAACGCCCGCTGTGCGATGCCGCGGTGCAGATATTCGACGTCCTTGTCGGGGTTCCGGATCTGGCCTTTGACGATCAGCATGCCGCCGGTCATCGTGATGTCGAGATCGTTCTCGGCGAACCCGGCCACCGCCATGGTCACGCGATATCGGTCGTCGCCAACCTTGACGATGTTGTAGGGCGGATAGGACGTATCGCGCGCACCCTCGCGGAATGCGGCGTCCAGCAACTTGTCCAACTGGTCGAAACCGACACTGGAACGAAAGAGCGGGGAAAGATCGAAACTGCGCATCATGTCCTCCATCGAGCGAGCGACTGATCTGGGTACCGGACCCGAAGCATCCGGCACACGAGACGTAAGCAATTTCACGCACGCTTCAAGTCCGCACGTCGGACGTGTCGAACCGTCGAAGCCGTGTGCTGCTCATGCCGCAAGCGCCCCGTCCCGCCGCACGCAACTCGTCTCTTTCTTGCCGAGAAGGCGTCTCGCGACGTTTCCAGCGCTGGTCAAAGCGCGATGCACGCCTTTGGCAATGGTCTTCGCCTGCCGACGACGTACCTCGACGGATAGAGCCTCGTGATCGTGCGGAGCGTGCGCCGCCAGCCGACGCGCCTTCATTCTCCGGAATTCCTCCATTTTCCGTAGATCATCACGCACCAGCATGAAAACTCCCTTTCTGAAAGATTTGCTCCAGTATCATATCATCACTGAAAGTATAATTATAAGAGAGCTTCTTTTCTGAAAGTTGGAATAAAAGCAAGTAGGCGAAGATTTGAAATTCACGCTGGGATCAACCTATTTTCCGATTATCCATGATTTTCGTCTCAAGGTTTGCTAGCGGAATCAAAGGGTCGGGATGGATTGAAGGCGGGCACAGC
>JAGREO010000154.1 GCA_020446525.1 Geminicoccaceae bacterium
CGGCGGCAAGGGCATGCGCATCGCCCATTCGGAAGCAGAGCTCGAGGAAGGGCTCGAGCGCGCCCGATCCGAAGCACGCAACAGCTTCGGCGACGATCGCTGCTTCATCGAAAAGTTCGTGGTCGAGCCGCGCCACATCGAGATCCAGGTGCTGGGCGACAAGCACGGCAACGTCGTTCATCTGGGCGAGCGCGAATGCTCGATCCAGCGGCGGCACCAGAAGGTGATCGAGGAGGCGCCTTCGCCCTTTCTCGACGGGGCCACGCGTGCGGCGATGGGTGCGCAGGCGGTGGCCTTGGCCAAAGCCGTCGACTATTGCTCGGCCGGTACGGTCGAGTTCATCGTCGACGAGGACCGGAACTTCTTCTTTCTGGAGATGAACACCCGCCTGCAGGTCGAGCATCCCGTGACCGAGCTGGTCACGGGGCTCGATCTGGTCGAGGCGATGATCCGTGTGGCCGCCGGTGAAAAGCTCGAGCTGACGCAGGACGACGTGACGCTGCGCGGCTGGGCGATGGAGGCCCGTGTCTATGCCGAGGAGCCGGGCCGCGGCTTTCTGCCCTCGACCGGGCGGCTGACCACCTATGTCGAGCCGAGCGCGCCCGGCGTCCGGGTGGACAGCGGCGTCTACGAGGGCGGTCAGGTGTCGATGTTCTACGATCCGATGATCGCCAAGCTCTGCACCCACGGCCCGACGCGCGAGGCCGCCCGTACCCTGCTGCGCGACGCGATCGACAATTACGCGATCCGCGGCCCCGGCCACAATCTGAACTTCCTGGCGGCGCTGCTCGATCATCCGCGGTTCGTCGAAGGCCGGCTGACGACGAACTTCATCGCCGAGGAGTATGGCGAGCGCTTCGAAGGCGTGACGCCGGCGGAGCCGGTGCTGCACAGGATCGTTGCGCTGGCGACAGTCATGCGGGCGCGCCAGTTGAACCGTGCCAAGGAGATTTCCGGACGGCTCTCGCCGAGGCCGCTGGCGCCCGACCGGCTGTTCGCCGTCGAGGTCGACGGGCGCTGCTTCGACGTCGACGCACCCGAGCACGACCGCACCTTCGTCGTCTCGATCGACGGCGGCCAGCCGATGGAGATCGTTCTGCACTGGCGGCCGGGCCTGCCGCTCGCCCGCGCGGCGATCGACGGGCGGCTGATGAGCGCACATGTCCGCCGGCTGCCCGAAGGCTTCGAGATCGATCATCAGGGGGCGTCGCTGAGCGTGCTGGTGCGCCGGCATCGGGCGACCGAGCTGGCCCGCCGCATGCCTCACAAGCCGCCGCCGGATACCTCGAAAATGGTACTCTCGCCGATGCCGGGTCTGATCGTGCGGGTCGCCGTGGCGGCTGGCGAGCCGGTCAAGGCGGGGCAGGAACTGCTGGTGCTCGAAGCGATGAAGATGGAGAACGTGCTGCGGGCCGAGCGCGACGGCATGGTCGAAAAGGTCGAGGTGGCGGCGGGCGACACGGTGAGTGCCGACGCGCTGCTGGTCAGTCTGGCCTGACTCCCTCCTCCGCCAGCCAGCCTTCCACCAGTGAGTCCTGCAGCGCCCTGGCCTCGATCTCCCAACGATCGGCGCGGGCGCGGATGGCCGGTGTGGGGATCGGCATGGCATCGTAGGCTGCGCGCTCGGTCTCGTCGGCTACCATGATCACGAAGATGAGCAGGCCCTGGCCCGTGAGCAGGTAGCCGGCCAGCGCGCTGGCGAAATCGAGGCTGCCGGTCTTGGCCCAAACGCGAAGCGCCGCGGCACCGCCGGCCAGCCGCTTCTCGAGGCTGCCGGACCAGCCGCTCGCCGGAAGGAGCTCGATCAGATCGAAGCGCTCGAGGCCGAAGCGCAGCAGGGCGGCGAGCTGCGCCGGTGTCGCCCGGCTGCGGGACGAGAGGCCGGAATGATTGCGCAACTCCAGGCCCGCCTCGTCCATCCCGCTCGTCGCGGCGACGTGATCGGCCAGGGCTCCTGCCGATCCGGCGAGCGAGACCGGTGCACCGCCGAGCCGGGTGCTGGCCAGCAGGCCCAGTGTTTCCGCCAACTGGTTGTTGGAATAGAGCAGCATGTCCTGGACCAGCGCGCGCACCGGCTTGCTTTCGGCGCGGACGATCTCCTTCGCTTCGAGTGACGTGCCGCGCTGCGGCTCGGGCAGGGTGATCCCGATGTCGCCGGCCAGCCGGCGCAGCACCCGTGCGGTGTGCAGGCCCGCGTCGCGCACCGGCAGCGGGCGGGCCCGCTCGGGTCGAAGCCCGATGACGATGGGCCAGGCCGGGCCGCGCTCGGTGAGCGGCGGCAGCGTTCGCCAGCGACCCTGCTCGGGTATGGCCGTGACCCGATTGAAGGCCAGCGACAAGGGGCCGATGCCGGCATTGTAGGGCGCATCGGGCGGCTGGCGCTCATCGATCACCGGCGCGCGCAGGAAGGCATCGTCGTCGATCAGGAAGCGGCCCGCGACATCCTCGATGCCGGCGCGGCGCATCGCCAGGACGAAGGCCATCAGATCGTCCATGTCGAGCTCGACGTCGCCGCGCCCCTCGAGGATCAGATCGCCTCGAAGCGTGCCGCCCGTGACGGACCCGTCAACCATGAGGCGGGTGGCGAGCCTAGCCTTGGGGCCGAGCACGTCGAGCGCGCCGACGGCGGTGAGCAGCTTGATGGTGGATGCCGGCGCAAAGGGCCGGTCCGGGTCGCGCGCGGCCAGAACGTCGCCGCTGTCGGCGTCGATCAGCACATAGCCGACCACGCTGCCCGGCAAGCCGAGGGCGTCCGCCTTCGGCGCTTCGTCGGCAAGAGCGAGGGAGCCGGGGAGCATCGCCGCCCAGAGCAGAAGGGCGGCGATGCGACCGGTGCCGATGTCACCTCCATCGGCGGCGGACCGCCGGCCGACCCTCGATCTCGCGGGCCAGATGCTCGGGCAGGTCCCATGGGCGCCGTGCGGCCTCGGCGCGGGCCTGCGCCTTGCTGATGCCCAGATCGTTGAGACTGTTGTCGTCCAGTGCCGCCAGTTGCCGTCGCTCACTCGCCGCCGCCCACCAAGCCGCCATATAAGTCAGAGGCTTACGCCAGCCCGAGCGGCCTGTCGATGCGAAGCCGGCTCTGGTCGTGATGCTGCGTGCCATCGATCTCTTCTCCGTTCGCGTTTACGACTTGCGCATCGTCGCATCGGCATGCACATAAGAAAAACGAATGTTATTGATGTCAACAATAAGGAATAGTGATGATGCGGAACCTGGACACGGCGCTGCTGCGGACGTTCCTCGTCGTCGCCGAGAACGGCGGCATGACGGCTGCCGCACGCCAGCTGCATGTGACCCAGGCGGCCGTCAGCCAGCAGGTCAAGCGGCTGGAGGACGTGCTGCAGGTGCGGCTGTTCGACCGCGAGCGGCGCGATCTGGCGCTGACGGCCGCCGGCGAGCGGCTGGTCGGTCGGGCCCGGCGCATGATCGAGCTCAACGACGAGCTGTGGAACGACATGGTCCGCCCCGAATTCGACGGCGAGGTACGCCTGGGTGTGCCGCATGACGTGGTCTGCGTGCTCATGCCGCCGGTATTGCGCCGCTTCGATCGCGCTTGGCCGCGGGTGCGCGTGAGCCTCGACGTCTCGACCACCCCGATCCTGCTGCGACGCCTCAAGGACGGCGATCTCGACCTGACCTTGACGACCGAGCTGCGCGCGGCCGAGGGTGCGCGAGTGCTGATGCGCGATCCGCTCGTCTGGGTCGGTGCAGCCGACGGCATCGCCCACAGCCGTGATCCGCTGCCGGTTTCGCTCGGCGACGAACGCTGCGCCTTTCGGCCGATCGTCATCGACGCCTTGACCAGGGCCAGGCGCAACTGGCGCTCGGTTTGCGAGAACGGCAGTATGGAAGCGCTGAACGCGACGCTCGAGGCCGATCTCGGCGTGATGGCGATGATCCGCGCCTTCGTTCCTTCCCATCTGGCGGTGCTGCCGGCCGAGGCCGGTCTGCCGCCCTTGCCCTTCTTCCACGTCAACCTGCATCTCCCGGCGACCACGGCCACGCCGATCGCCGTCGAACTCGCCCGCCACATCACCGAGAGCCTGGGCAACCACGGGCGACGGGCCGCCGCTTAGGTCGGCTTTGCCCGGCAGGCTCCGCATGCTAGGGAGCCGCCACCCGCATGGCTTCGGAGCGCCTCGCCCATGACCGCCGGCCGCGATCCCGTCCGTCTCGCCGATTACCGGTCGCCCGCTTTCACGACCCGGTCGGTCGACATGGATTTCCTGCTCGATCCGGAACGGACGCTCGTGACGACGCAAATGCGGGTCGAGCGCCGGCGCGCCGGCGAACCGCTGCGCCTCCTGGGCGACGGTCCCGAGCTTGTCTCGTTGCTGCTCGACGGCCGGGATCACGAGCGCTGGCGCATGGATGGTCCGGACCTGCTGGTCGATGTCGAGGCCGATTCGTTCGAGCTCACGCTGGTCACACGCATCAGGCCGCGGGAGAACACCGCGCTCTCGGGCCTCTACGTCTCCAACGACGTCTTCTGCACCCAGTGCGAAGCCGAAGGTTTCAGGCGGATCACCTTCTTTCAGGACCGCCCGGACGTGCTGGCGACCTACCGCGTGCGTCTGGAAGCCGATGCCGCGCGCTATCCGGTGCTGCTCTCCAACGGCAACCTCCTCGAGACCGGCAGGATCGACGGCGGCCGCCACTTCGCCTTGTGGGAGGATCCGTTCCCCAAGCCCTCCTATCTCTTCGCCGTCGTCGCCGGGGACCTTGCGCTGCTGGAAGACCGTTTCGTTACCATGTCCGGCCGGACCGTGGCCCTGCGCATCTGGTCCGAGCATGCCTGCATCGATCAGTGCGGCCATGCGATGGAGAGCCTGAAGAAGTCGATGCGCTGGGACGAGGAGCGCTACGGCCTCGAATACGATCTCGACCTCTTCCAGATCGTCGCCGTCTCCGACTTCAACATGGGGGCGATGGAG
>JAGREO010000155.1 GCA_020446525.1 Geminicoccaceae bacterium
CTGACCACCCGGGAGGAGCGCGTCCTGCGCATGCGCTTCGGCATCGGCATGAACACCGACGACACCCTCGAGGAGGTCGGCCAGCAGTTCAGCGTCACCCGCGAGCGTATCCGCCAGATCGAGGCCAAGGCCTTGAGGAAGCTCAAGCATCCGAGCCGCTCGCGCAAGCTGCGCAGCTTCCTCGACACCTGACGGCGAGGCGGGACCGGAGGGCAGGAGCGATGGTGCGACAGGATGTGCCGGGCTCCCCCCGCCTCGGACCGATGGCCGGCGATCCGTCCTGCCGCAGCGCCTTTCTGCCGGCGCCGATGGTGCAAAATCATGCGGCCAATCTGCACGAGATGGCGAACGGCGATCTCGCCTGCGTCTGGTTCGCCGGCACGCAGGAGGGGATCGCCGACATCGGCATCTGGATGGCGCGCCTGCCCGCCGGCAAGGATCGCTGGGGCGAGCCCGTGCGGCTTTCCGACGACAGGGAGCGCTCCGAGCAGAACCCGATCCTCTTCACCGCGCCGGACGGGCGGCTCTGGCTGCTGCACACGGCGCAGAAGGCCGGCAATCAGGAGACGGCGCTGGTCCGCTGCCGCATCTCCCCGGATGGCGGTTCGAACTGGAGTGCGCCGCGCCAGCTCTTCGACGAGCCCGGCATCTTCGTCCGCCAGCCGCCGGTGGTGGCCGACGACGGCGCATGGCTTCTGCCGGTCTTCCGCTGCCGGCGGACCGGCAAGCAGCCTTGGACCGGCGGCGACGACACCAGTTCGGTGATGGTCTCGACCGACGAGGGCCGGAGCTGGCGCGAGCACCCGGTGCCCGAGAGCCGTGGCTGCGTCCACATGAACATCGTGCGGCTCGCCGATGGCGGTATGCTGGCGCTCTATCGCAGCCGCTTCGCCGATTTCGTCCATGCCAGCCGCTCGGACGGCCTCGGTCGCGACTGGACGCCGCCCGAGCCGACGGCACTGCCCAACAACAACGCCTCGATCCAGGCGACGGCGCTCTCCGACGGTACCTTGGCGCTGGTTTACAATCACGCCGATCGCACGGCCGCGCGCGAACGCCGCCTCTCGCTCTACGACGACATCGCCCCGGCGGGGGTGGAACCGGAAGCCGGGCCGGCGGCCGACGCTGCCTTCTGGGGCGCGCCCCGGGCACCCCTGACACTGACGCTCTCGGAGGACGGCGGCCGCACCTGGCCGCTGCGTCGCGACATCGAGACCGGCGACGGCTATTGCATGACCAACAACAGCAAGGACGGCCTCAACCGCGAGCTCTCCTACCCGTCGATCATCCAGTCCCGCGATGGTCGGCTGCAGATCGCCTATACCTGGTGGCGCCGGGCGATCCGCCACGTGTCGCTCGATCCGAACCGGGTGGCGTCTCCTTGAGAAACTCGACGATGCGGCGCGCCACCGTGAGCGCGTCCGGCGCCTGCTCGGCTTCGCCGATCGCCGCCAGTGCCGGGTCGGCAACTTCCTCCGGGATGCGGATGGTGCGGCGCGAGGCGACGAGGTCGCGCTCGTAGGCATTGTCGAATTCGGGGTGGCCCTGGAAGGAGAGCGCACGGTCGTCATAGGCCAGGGCGGCGATCGGGCAGAAGTCGGAGCGGGCGATCACCGTCGCACCCTTCGGCACCTCGAGCACCTGATCCTGGTGCATGGCGTTGATCGTGAAGGATCCGTCCTTCGTGCGGTAGGTGTGCGGTCCCACGCCCCAGCCGGCTTCGGCCTTCTCGACACGGGCACCCAGGGCGTGGGCGATGAGCTGGTGGCCGAAGCAGATGCCCACCACCTTGCGGCCCGCGACGAAGCAGTCGCGCACGAACTGCTCGAGCCTCGGGATGAAGGGCTCCGGGTCGTAGACGCCGAAGCGCGAGCCGGTGATGAGCCAGGCGTCGCACGCGTCGGGATCTTCGGGAAAGCGGCCGTCGACCACGAGGTAATGCTCGAAGACGAGCGCCGGATCGATCCGCCCGAGCATGCGCGCCGTCATCGTGCCGTAGTCGCCGTGCAAGGGGGCCAGCTCGTCCGGCACGTGACCGGCGATCAGGATACCGATCCTCATCTCAGATCTCGGCCTCGATCGCACGGCCCAGGTCCCCGGTCGAGGCCCGGCCGCCCATGTCGCGGGTCAGGCGCGAGGGTTCCTTGAGCACCCGTTCGATGGCGGCGACGATCGCCTCGGCCGCATCCGCGTGGCCCAGATGTTCGAGCATCATCGCCCCGGACCAGATCTGGCCGATCGGGTTGGCGATGTTCCGGCCGGCGATGTCCGGGGCGGAGCCGTGCACCGGCTCGAACATCGAGGGGTGGTCGCGCTCGGGGTTGATGTTGGCGCCGGGGGCGATGCCGATGGTGCCGGTCACCGCCGGGCCCAGATCGGAGAGGATGTCGCCGAAGAGGTTGGAGCCGACCACGACGTCGAACCAGTGCGGGTTGCGCACGAAGTGGGCGGTGAGGATGTCGATGTGGAACTTGTCGGTCTCGATGTCGGGATAGTCGGCGGCCATCGCGGCGAAGCGCTCGTCCCAATAGGGCATGGTGATGGTGATGCCGTTGGACTTGGTGGCCGATGTCACCTTCCTGCGGCCCTTGGAGCGGGCGAGCTCGAAGGCGTAGCGGATGATCCGGTCGGTGCCGCGGCGGGTGAAGATCGACTGCTGCATGCAGATCTCGGCCTCGGTGCCGGCATAGAGCCGGCCGCCGATCTCCG
>JAGREO010000016.1 GCA_020446525.1 Geminicoccaceae bacterium
CTGCTCTCGGGCGGCAACATGCAAAAGCTGGTGCTGGCGCGCGTGCTCGAGCGCGAGCCGCGGCTGGTGCTCGCCTGCCAGCCGAGCCGCGGGCTGGACGTGGGCGCGGTGGCGGAGGTGCACCGCCACCTGCTGGCCGCCCGCGCACGCGGTGCCGCGATCCTGCTGATCTCGGAGGATCTGGACGAGATTTTCGCCGTCGCCGACGACATCATGGTGATCCATCGCGGCCGTCTTTCGCAGCCGATCCCGCGTGCCGACGCCGATATCGCCCGGCTGGGCCTGATGATGGCGGGCGAAATCGCTCATGCCGCCTGAACATCATGCGTCTTGAGGCCCGGGCCGACCTGCCGCTGGCGCTGGCGCTGGCCGCCCCGCCCGCCGCGGCGCTGGCGGCGTTGGGCCTGTGCGCCCTGCCGCTGCTGCTCGCCGGCGCTGATCCGCTGCGCGCCTACGGCCTGATCCTGCAGGGGGCGGCCGGCTCGCTCTTCGCTCTGACCGAAACCGTCGCCCGCGCAATCCCCTTGATGCTGACGGGCCTGGCGGTCGCCGTGGCCTTTCGCACGCGCTTGTGGAACATCGGGGCGGAGGGCCAGCTCTATCTTGGTGCGCTTGCCGCCGTGGCGCTGGGCACCGCCGGGCTCGGTCTGCCGCCTCTGCTTCTGGTGCCGCTGGTGCTGATCGCGGGCGCCGCCGCGGGCGGTGTGTGGATGCTCGGGCCGGCCTGGCTCAAGGTGCGGCTGGGCGTCGACGAGGTCGTGACGACGCTGCTCTTGAACTTCGTCGTGCTCCTCTTGGTCGGCATGATGCTCGAGGGGCCGATGCAGGATCCGATGTCCCTGGGCTGGCCGCAATCGGCGCCGCTCGACGACGCGGCCCTGTTGCCGCGGCTGATCGAACGCACCCGGCTGCACTGGGGCCTGATCGTGGCGCTCGCCGCGGCCGTCGCCTGCTGGGTGACGCTCGCCCGCACCGCCACCGGTTTCGAGATCCGCGCCGTCGGCGCCAATCCCCGTGCGGCGCGCTTCGCCGGCATGGCCGTCGATCGTGTGATGCTGCGCGTGGCGGTGATCTCGGGTGCGCTCGCCGGGCTCGCCGGTGCGGTCGAGGTGGCCGGGCTGAAGGGTTATCTGACGCAGGATCTCTCGCCCGGCTACGGCTATGCCGGCATCGTCGTCGCTACCCTGGCGCAACTGCACCCGCTCGGCGTGCTGCTCTCGGCTCTGTTCGTCGCGGCGATCTTCGTCGGCGCCGACAGCATGAGCCGCGCCATCGGTATCTCCAGCTACATCGCCGACCTGATCGTCGCCACCGCCTTGCTCACCATGCTGCTGGCCGGTCTGGTGACGCGCTATCGGATCCGACGCGGATGACCGTCGCACAGGCCGCCACGCCGATCCAGGACAACCTCAAGGCGGCGGCGATGCTCGCCGGCTCCTCGGCCTGCTTCACGATCAACGACCTGATCATCAAGCTCCTGAGCTCCTCGATGCCCGTCGGACAGATGCTGTTCGTCCGCGGCGTGATGATCACCTCCATGCTCGTCGGTGCGATCCTCTGGGCGAAGGAGACGCTGCACCTGCGCCGGCTGGCGATGCCGCTCAACATCGTCCGGTCCCTGTTCGAGGTCGCAGTCACTTTCTTCTTCCTGGCCGGTGTCGTCCGCCTGCCGCTCGCGACCGCCACGACGATCATGTTCACCGCACCGATCTTCCTGACCCTCCTGGCGTTCTTCGTCCTGCGCGAGCATGTGGGGCCATGGCGCTGGGCGGCCGTGGTCGCCGGCTTTCTGGGCGTCGTGCTGATCGCCGATCCGTCCACCGGTCTCGATCCCTTCATGCTCCTGCCGCTGGTGGCGGCCGTGCTGACCGCCGGCCGCGATACGCTCACCCGGATGATCGGCGCCGAGCTTCCCGCGCGCAGCATCGCCCTGACAACCGCCGTCGCGGTGATGATGGCGGGCCTGACGACGGCGCCCCTGGGCGAATGGGTGGCGCTGGACGTGGCCCTGCTCGGCGGCCTCTTCGTCTGCGCGCTGCTGCTGGCGGTCGCCTATGTGCTGCTGGTGAGCGCCGTACGCACCGGCGAAGTGTCGTTCATCGCCCCCTTCCGCTACGTGTCGATCCTTCTGGCCCTGGTCTTCGGCATCACCGTGTTCGGCGACACGCCCTCGTTCTCGGCCTGTCTGGGTGGTGCGGTGATCGTCGGCTCGGGCCTCCTGATCTTTCACCGCGAGCGGGCGCGCAGCCGATGAGCGAGGCGCTCGACATCCTCCTGCAGGCGAGCTTCTGGGCCGCGACCCTGCGCATCGCGACACCGCTCATCCTGGGCACGCTCGGTGAGCTGATCTGTGAGCGGGCGGGTGTGCTCAATCTCGGCATCGAGGGGATCATGACCGTAGGCGCGATGAGCGGCTGGCTCTTCGTCCATCTGGGCGCCGATCTCTGGACGGGCCTGGCGCTGGCGGCTCTGGTCGGCATGACGTTCGGGCTGTTGCACGGCCTCTTCACCGTACCGCTTGGTCTCTCGCAGCACGTCACCGGGATCGGCATCACGCTGCTCGCCTCCTCGATCGCCTACTTCACCTACCGCGTGCTGCTGCCGGATGTTGCGACGCCGCCGCGAATCGAGCCTTTCGAGCCCTGGACCTTCATGGCGGCGGTGCCCTGGATCGGCCCGGTGCTGGCCGAGCAGACGGCGCCGACCTATCTGGCGCTGGCGCTGGTGCCGGCCACCGCATGGCTGTTGTCGGCGACGCCCTTGGGGCTGGCGTTGCGCGCAGCGGGTGAAAATCCGGCCGCGGTCGAAGCACAGGGGCTCGACGTCTACGGATTGCGGATCGGCGCGCTGATGGCCGGCAGTGCGCTGATGGCGATGGGCGGCGCCTTTTTGACCATGTCGGCGTTCAACGCCTTCTTCTTCGAGATGGTGGCCGGGCGTGGCTGGATCTGCATCGCGCTCGTCGTCTTCGCGTCGTGGCGGCCCGGCAAGGCACTACTGGGGGCTCTTCTGTTCGGCGCGTTCGACGCCTACCAGGTGCGCCTGCAGCAGGCCGTGGGTGCCGAGGTGCCCTACCAACTGTTCCTGATGCTGCCCTACCTGCTGAGCATTGCCGCACTCGTCGTCATGGCCCGGCGGGCGAGCTATCCGCAGGCGCTGATGCGTCCCTTCGTCAAGGGAGAGAGATGAGATGCAGGCCGATCTGATCCTCCGTCGCGCCAACCTGCCGAATGGCGCCCGAGGCGTCGACATGCTCATCGCCGACGGCCTGATCCAGGTGGTCGGACCGCAGATCGAGGCGGAGGGCCGCAAGGAGATCGATGCCACGGACTGCCTCGTCACGGCACCTTTCGTCGATTGCCACTTCCACATGGACGCCACCCTGTCGCTCGGCCTGCCACGGCTGAACCGTTCGGGCACGCTGCTCGAAGGCATCACACTCTGGGGTGAGCTCAAGCCGCTCCTGACCGCCGATGCCGTGATCGAGCGGGCGATGGCCTATTGCGACATGGCCGTGGCCCAGGGCATCCAGGCGATCCGCAGCCACGTCGACATCTGCGACGACCGGCTGCTCGGCGTCGAAGCGCTGCTCGACGTCAAGGCACGGGTGGCGCCCTATCTCGACCTGCAACTGGTCGCGTTTCCGCAGGACGGCTTCTATCGTGCGCCGAAGGCGCGCGAAAACCTGCTGCGCGCGCTCGATCTCGGGGTCGAGGTCGTCGGCGGCATTCCGCATTTCGAGCGAACCATGGACGAAGGCCGGCGCTCGGTGGTCGAACTCTGCGCCATCGCCGCCGAGCGCGGCCTGATGGTCGACATGCACTGCGACGAGACCGACGATCCGCTCTCCCGACACATCGAGACCCTGGCGGCCGAGACGCTGAAACACGGCCTCGAAGGACGGGTCGCCGGCTCGCATCTCACCTCGATGCACTCGATGGACGCCTATTACGTCTCCAAGCTCATTCCGCTGATCGCCGAGGCCGAGGTCGCGGCCATCGCCAATCCGCTGGTCAACATGGTCATCCAGGGCCGCCACGACCGCTATCCCAAACGCCGCGGCCTGACCCGCATCCCCGAACTGATGGACGCAGGCGTCGTCACCGCGTTCGGCCACGATTGCGTCATGGACCCCTGGTACAATCTCGGCTCCGGCGACATGCTCGACGTTGCGCACATGGCGGTGCACGCAGCACAGATGACGAGCCGTGACGACCTGCACCGCTGCTTCGCCGCGATCACCAGCGAGCCCGCCCGCATTCTCGGTCTCGAAGGGTATGGTGTCGAGCCGGGCTGCGACGCCAATCTGGTGGTGCTCGATGCCGCCGACCCGATCGAGGCCATACGCCTCAAGGCCGCACGCCTGCACGTCGTCCGCTGGGGCTCGGTTGTGGCGACGGCGCCGCCACGGACCGCCCGCCTCGATCTCGAAGGCCGGCCCGCCGAGATCGGATTCCGGGCGCGCCGCTGAAGTCCGATTCCCAATCGTATCGGGTCCTCGAACGCGCACCGGCGATCGGAGGCTCGGGCAAGGTTTCGTTAAGCTTCGCGCGTTAGATTCGTTACCGGTCGAAGGCCGAGGACGGAGATGCGCGGTGCACGGGTACGACGAGACTGAGGCTGACGGCACGGTGGCGACCGAGCGCGCGCTGCGTCGCTTCGCCTGGCTGTTCGGCGCGGGTCTGCTGACGGCGCTGGCCTTTCCGCCGGTGCTGTTCGCCGCCACCATCAGCTCGTTTCTGGGCTTTGCCGCCGGGGTCGTGTCGACGGTGGCCCTTCTCGCCCGCGAACCGCTCTGGGTGCCCTGGCTCACCCGCTGGGACGTCGCCGCGGCACTCTACGCCGCCAGCCTGTTCGCCGGCTTCTTCATCGACATCGAGCAGGTGCAGCTCTTCATTCTGGAACATCGGGCAACCTACGGCTGAAGGTGTGAAGATCATTCCGAGCAGCGCGCAATTTGTGCTCGGGAAGACTTTGGAAGGCGGAGCGGATCGTGTCGCTGCGGCCACCAACAAACGCTTGGCCGCTCATGACATATCTGTCATGTAGCGAGGCTCGTGTGCCTCGTTCGCTCCGAGAACGACCGGTGCGCGGTAACGAACAACAAAACAGTGCAAAGTGCTCCGGGCGGATGCTTCCATTCAATAGAACGGATCTCGAGAGACTGTTCGTCGACACGATCTGGCAGAAAGCCGAGGCTCTGGTCGACGAAGGTGCGGTCATGGACGTGGCCGTCGAAGGCGACGGCAAGGCGGTGACGGGTCGGGTGCGCGGCGAGCGACGCACGCCCTATCTCACCCGTATCAGGATCGCCAACGGCCGCGGGGGGCGGGTCAAACTGGCGAGTACCTGTACCTGCGTGGTCTATACCGCCTGCGAACATGCGGCGGCCACCTTGCTCGGCCTGCTGGACGAACGGGCCGTTCCCGATCCCGAGAGCAGCTCGGTGGCGCTCGAGCCCGAACTCGACTCCTGGATCGCGGCGATCAACGGGGCGATGCGCAACGGCACGGCGCGCAACGCCGCGACCGGTCACGCCGACGTCGTCCTCTACCTTCTCGAGCCGGCGCAGCGCTCGTGGCGCGACGCGGGTGTCGTGCAGCCGCTGTCCGTGGTCACGGTGCGCGCCAAGAAGATGCGCTCGGACAGCTACGGCCGGGACCATCCGGTGGCCATCGCCAATCTGGTCGGTGATCCGCCGCCGGCCTATGTCGGACTGGACGATCAGGTCGTCGGGCGTCTGCTCGGCGGCACGGCGGTCAACGGCAACGGCCAGACGCGCAGGCTGGCGGGGCTCGCCGACGGCATCACGCTCGAGCGCATGCTGGCGACCGGCCGCTGTCATTGGCGCAACACCGAAGGACCGGCCCTTTCCCTGGCCGAGCCGCGCAACGGCCGGTTCAGTTGGCGGTTCGACGGCGAGGGCCGACAGCGGATCGTCTGCGAGCTCGAGGAGGACGACTGCGATACCCTCGTCGCCGATCTCGGCGAGCCCTGGTACGTCGACACGGGGCGCCACCTGTGCGGGCGCGTGGAAACGGGGCTCGGCCTCGCGGTCGCCGGCCGGTTGATCGCCGCACCACCCATCCCGCCGGCGGCGGCGACGATCGTGCGTCAGCGACTGCAGCCCGGCGCCGCCGGCCGCTTGCCGCTGCCCGAGCCGCTCAAGAAGCGCGAGCGCGTCGACGGGACGCCGGTTCCGGTGCTCCATCTTCATTGCCCGTCGGTGGCTGTGGTGCGCGGCAGCGGCTGGCGGCGCGAGGAGAGCGACGTCGATCTGCCGCTGGTCCGGGTTAGCTTCGATTATTCCGGTGCGCGGGTCGGCTGGCAGGACGACCGCAACGAGCTCAATCATGTCGCCGCCAACCGTCTCTTGACCATCAATCGCGACACGGTGGCGGAGATGCAGGCGATCGAAAAGCTCAACGCTCTCGGACTGCAGCCTCTCGGACCGACCGGTCTCGGCCGGCACGCCGACGATCAGTTGCGCCAGGATTTCACTTTCGAAGAGGACGACGACGACGACGTCGCGGTGCGCTGGGTCGAGTTCAACCACCTCGACCTGCCGCGCCTCGCAGCCGAGGGATGGCTCGTCGATTATGCCCCGGACTATCCCTTCAGGGTCGTGCCCGAGGCGCCGCCCTGGCGCATCGAGATTTCCGAGAGCGGCATCGACTGGTTCGAGTTCGATGTCGGCATCGAGATCGACGGCGAGCGGATCGCCCTCTTGCCGGTCCTGCTCGACCTGTTCGAGCGTGCCCCCGAGGTCATGACGCCGGCCGCACTCGACGCCTATGGCGAGGAGCCGGTCTACGGCAACCTCCCCGACGGACGGTTGCTGCCGATCCCCGCGGCGCGCCTCAAGGCGATGCTCGAGGCGCTGTTCGAGCAGTTCGCGACGCGCAGGATCGACGAGTCCGGGCGGGTTCGTCTCGGCCGGAACGCCGTCGCGGCGATCGCCTCGATCGATGGGGCGTTCACCGATGACGATGCCCAATGGCAGGGCGGTGACCGGCTCGTCGATCTCGGCCGCCACCTGCTGCGCTCCGAGCGCCTGCCCGTGGTGCCGCCGCCCTCTGGCCTGCAGGCCAGGCTGAGGCCCTATCAGGCGCACGGACTGGATTGGCTGCAATTCCTCCACGGCGCCGGCTTCTCGGGCGTGCTCGCCGACGACATGGGCCTGGGCAAGACGTTGCAGACCCTGGCACATCTCCTGGTGCTCAAGCAGGCGGCGCAGCTCGATCGTCCGGCGCTGATCGTCGCACCGACCAGCCTCATTCCGACCTGGCGCAACGAGGCACGGCGCTTCGCGCCCGATCTCGATCTGCTCGTTCTGCACGGTGCCGGTCGCAGCGAGCTGTTCGCGAACATCGATCGCAGCGACGCGGTGCTCACCAGCTACGCCCTGCTGCTGCGGGATCGCGATCGGCTGGCCCGACGCCGCTGGCGGCTGGTGGTGCTCGACGAGGCGCAGGCGATCAAGAATCCGACCACCAAGCTCGCCCGTGCGGCCTGTGAACTCGAAGCCGACTGCCGGCTGGCGCTCTCGGGTACACCGATGGAAAACCATCTGGGCGAGCTCTGGTCGGTCTTTCACTTTCTCATGCCGGGCCTGCTGGGCGAGCGCGAGGCCTTCGCCCGCACCTTCCGTCAGCCGATCGAGAAGGAGGGCGACCAGGCCCGCCAACAGCTTCTGGCCAATCGCGTGCGGCCGTTCCTCTTGCGCAGGACCAAGGAGGAGGTGGCGAGAGAACTGCCGCCCAAGAGCGAATTCGTACGCGAGATCGAGCTCTCGGACGAGCAGCGCGACCTTTACGAGAGCGTACGGCTGGCGATGCACGTGCGCATCCGCGACGAAATTCGCCAGCGCGGCCTCGGACGTTCCAACATCGCCATTCTCGAGGGTCTGCTCAAGCTCCGGCAGATCTGTTGCGATCCGCGGTTGCTGAAGAACGGCGAGGCGGTCGACCGCGTCGTGCCTTCGGCAAAATGCGACCTGTTGCTGTCGATGCTCGACGGCATGGTCGAGACCGGCCGCCGGATCATCGTCTTCTCGCAGTTCGTCGAAATGCTCGAGCTGATCGCCACCGGCCTCAAGAAGCACAAGCTCGCGCACACCATGCTGACCGGCCGCACCCGCGATCGTGAAACCCCGGTGCGCCAGTTCCAGGAAGGCAAGGTGCCGATCTTCCTGATCAGCCTGAAGGCCGGCGGCACGGGCCTGACTCTGACCCGCGCCGATACCGTTATCCACTACGATCCGTGGTGGAACCCGGCCGTCGAGGCGCAGGCGACCGACCGCGCCCACCGTATCGGCCAGGACAAGACCGTCTTCGTCTACAAGCTGGTCGCCAACGGCACCGTGGAGCAGAAGATGCTCGAGCTGCAGGCCCGCAAGAAGGCGCTGGTCGACGGGCTGATGAGCGGCGTCAAGGGTGGCTTGAGCTTCACCGAGGCGGACGTCGAGGCGCTGTTCGCACCGCTGCCCGAGTGAGGACTCCTGCTCTCGGTCGTGATCGATGCCGCACCGGCGACCATGGAACGTTTCTCGACCCGGCGACACCACCGGATCGATCGGGAAAAGCGACCCCGTCGGGTGCCGGAGCATCATTTCGATCCCATCGGCCCGGCGAATGTTCTAGCCTCCGGCCGCGCATCCTTTCGCACCACCGCCGAGGTTCCGTTCCTTTCGATGCACCGCCCCGTCATCGCCTCGATCCCCGTCCGCCCGGCCTCACGTCCGGTACCGGTGAAGACCTCCCGCGGCGCCGCGGGGCTGCCGGGCCTTGAGTGAAACCGCGGACGGGCTGCTCGGCGTGAAGGGCCGGGGCCGGGCCGCGCCTCCGTCGCTGGCGCAGAAACTGCTGCGCGGCGGCTTGTGGGCGATTGCCGGCAAGGTGTCGACGATGCCCGTGGCGGTCCTCTTGGCGACGCTCCTGGCGCGGCTGCTGGAGCCGGCGCAACTGGGCGGCTACTTCCTCGCCATGAGCGTCGTGGCGGCGGCTGCGGCGCTGGTGCAGCTCGGGCTCGGGCGGGCGATGATCAAACTGGTCGCCTCGAGCATCGCCACCGGCCGACCGGGTACGGCGCGATGGGCGGTGTTCGCCGGCATCGGCGTGACCACGGCCGCGGCCCTTTGCGCCGTCGTCCTCCTGGCGACCGCACCCGGCCGTGCGCTCGCCGACACCCTCGAAGGCGGCGATCTGGTGCGCCCGGTGCTGCTCTGGGTCGGGCTCCTGACGGCGTGTTTCGCGCTCACCGAGCTGCTCACCGAGACACTCAGGGGCTTTCACGACCAGCGCGCCGCCTCGCTGCTCGGCGACCAGCTCCTGCAGAGGGCACTGCTCTGCGCCGGCCTCGCCATCTGGCTCCTCCTCGGCACCACCCCCGACGTCGAGGCCGTGCTCGTGGCGGCTCTGGCCGCGGCGGCGGTGGCGACGGCACTGGCGCTCTGGCTGACGTGGCGCCACGTCCGGTTCCTGGGGCATCGAGGCGAGGCACCGCCGCTCGCCACCGTGCTGCGCGAGGGCCTGCCCTTCATGCTGATGCGCGGCAATTTCTGGCTGTTGAGCAACGGCAGCATCTTCGCGCTCGGCATCGTCCGGCCGGCCGAAGAGGTGGCGCTGTTCGGCGCCGCGACCTACCTCGCCTTGCTGATCCAGGCGCCCGTCACCGCGGCCAATGCCGTCTTCGCTCCGGTCGCAGCCGAACTGTTCGGTCGGGAACGCACCGGACTGCTCGGCCGGGTCGCCCGCGGCACCTCGGCCGCCATGCTGCTTCCGGCGCTGGCCCTCGTCGTCGTGCTGCTCCTGTTCGGCGGTCCGATCCTCGAGCTCGTCTTCGGCCCCGCCTATGGCGCCGGCCACACCATCGCCGTCATACTCGCCGTGGGCCGCTGCCTGGCGACGATCTTCGCACCCTGTGCCATGCTGCTCGCGATGAGCGACCGGCAGGCCGATCTGGCGTGGGTGATGAGCGTCTCCTCGATCGTCTCGATCGTCGGCTACGCGCTGGCCGGCCCCGTCTGGGGCGGTGCCGGGATCGCCGCGGTGGTCGCCCTGTCGCTGGCGGTCCAGGGCCTGCTCCTGGGCCTCGCCTGTCGCAGGCGGCTCGGCATCGCCGTATACCCGCACGTCACCATCGCCGCGGCGAAGGAGACGATACGTCTCGGTCTCGCCCGGCGGCGCGGACGCTCCGAGGCCACCCACGAGGAAAACGCACCATGAAGACCGTCGTTCGAGCTCCCGATCCCGTCAACCTTCCGGTCCGTGACGAAGAGGGCGTGTTCCCGGTCCACCGGATCTATTGCGTCGGCCGCAACTATGCGGCGCACGTGGTCGAGATGGGTGGCGATCCCGATCGCGAGACGCCCTTCTTCTTCCAGAAGAATCCCGATTGCCTCGTCACCAACGGCGCGGACTTTCCCTACCCGCCGCGCACCGGCGACGTGCACCACGAGATCGAAATGGTGGTGGCGCTCGGCTCGGGCGGTCGCGACATCCCCGTCGAGAAAGCCCTGGAGTGTGTCTACGGCTATGCCGTCGGCCTCGACATGACCCGCCGCGATCTTCAGGCGGAATGCAAGAAGGCGGGGCGGCCCTGGGAGATCGCCAAGGCGTTCGAGCATTCGGCACCCTGTTCGGCCATCTTCCGGGCTTCGGCGATCGGCCATCCGGGCAAGGGTGCGGTGGTCCTCACCGTCAACGGAGAGACGCGGCAGGAGGGAGATCTGGGCCAGATGATCTGGAAGGTTCCGGAGATGATCGCCTATCTCTCGGGCCTGTTCGAACTCCGCCCCGGCGACCTGATCATGACCGGAACGCCCTCGGGCGTCGGACCGGTGGTGCGCGGCGACCGCCTGCACGCCCGCATCGCCGGCGTCGGCGAACTGGACGTGAAGGTGGTCTGAGGCGACACGGCTTCGGGCTCGCCCCGATCCTAAAAGCGCAGCAGGGCGGCGGCGGCCGCTTCGTCCGGCAGCGAGCCCGGCTCGACCACCAGCGCCCGGCCGCCGCTCTGCAGGACACCGGCGATCGCCGCCTCGAGCCCGCGAAGGGCGGCACGCGGCGACGTGGAAGCGTCGTCGCGCATCGCCGGATGGTCCAGATCGACGAGCAGTTCCTCGATCCGTCCCTCCCTGGCCGCCTGGCCGATCGACGTGGCGTCGCTCGCCACCAGCAGAACCTGCTCGGGCGACTGCCCGCGCCGCGTCTGCAGCCGCTCGATCGCCCGCTCCGCATTGCCCGAGAGCCGGTCGCCGACCCGCTCCAGGGCCCGGGCGTGCAGCGTGTCGTCGTCGAGCCCTGCAGGGTTGGCCGCCACGGCATCCTCGACGAACAGCCGATGCTTCATGTGGCGGCGGAAATCGCCCTCGTGCTGTTCGTCCGCCACCAGCACCAAGGGCAGCCCGCGCGCGTCGAGCAGGCTCGCGGCGGCCTTGGCCACCCGCTGCAGGAACCGGTCGATCTCCGCCTTTTCTAGATCGCTCGGGCTGCGGCCCGCGGCATGGAATTTGGGTGTGGTGGGCCCGCCGGTCGTCGGCGTCGGCCCGGTGCCGTGAAAATGCACGTTCGCCTGATATTCCGTGCGGTCCATGACCTCGGCGATGCTGGAGGGCAGGTTCTCGGCCGGGATCTCGTGGATCGCGAAGCGGTCGGCCTCGAACAGGCGGACCCGGTCGAGTTGCAGCGCCAGAACGAGGAAACGGCCGCTCTCCATGAACAGAGGCAGGATCGGCGCGACGTGCACCCGATCGTCGATCCGATGACCCGGCCGCAGGGCGATCGGTACCCATTCGCCGCGCTGCGCCTCTTCGGTGAGATAGGCGACGAAACCGCCGGCGGGCAGCGATTCGAGCGCCCGGCGCTCGATCAGATCGTGCAGCGGCGCCAGAAAAGCCTCACGGTCGGCCGGCGCGCGTCCGGCCTGCTCCAGCCGCCGCTCCACCTCCTGCACCTGGTTCTTGAGCTGAATGGTCGTTCGGCTGGCGTCCATACCCTCGCGCTCGACGGGAACGAATACCGAGACCGTCGGATCCGCGGTCTCCGACGTCAGGGCCAGAAGGTCGTCGCGCGTGAACATGGAACGGCTCCTCGAATGATCGAATCGGCTGGAAAATACGCAGATCGTCGAAGAAGTTCCACCCGGTGGTGACGCGCCGGTCAGCTTCGCCGATGCAGCTTGTGGCGGCGGCGCAAGCGGGTCTGGAAATAGAGGTTCTCGTCCGCCGTCCCGGGCTCGAACGCCCAGCCGTCGTCGGCCGGCACGTCGCGCACGTTGCGGCTGGAAGGGTATCGCTCCAGCGCCTCTTCGACGATGTCGACGCCCAACCCCGGGGCGGTGGGCAGCGCGATGTGTCCGTCCACGACCTCGAGCACGGGCGTCACCACCTCGTAGCGCCCGGGCCAGTCGAACTCGATCCGCTCGAGCATCAGACCGTTGGGAATGGTCGCCATGACGTGCAGGGCGGCGAATTCGGCGAGCGGCCCGAGGCTGCCGCTGTGCGGCGCCATGCTGATGTAATGGGCCTCGGCCATCGCCGCCATCTTGCGCATCTGGGTGACACCGCCGGCCCGGCCAGTGTCCGGCTGGATGACGTCGACGAGCTCGCGCTCGATCAGCGGGCGCATGCCCCAGATCGTGCTCACCCGCTCGCCGGCCGCCAGCGGAATGTCGAGGGCGTCGCGGATTCGCGCATAGCCGTCGATGTTCTCGGGCGCGATCGGATCCTCGTAGAACAGGAGATCGAGCGGCTCGAGCGCCCGGCCGAGGATGATCGCGTCCTTGACCGTCATCCAGGAAGGGCCGTGCGCGTCGACCATCACGTCGCGCTCGGGCCCCACCGCCTCGCGCACCGCGGCTACCCTGTCGACGTCGGGCGCCCCGGTCGAGGAGACCTTGAACGCGCGATAACCCCTGGCCATCAGCGCTCGCGCCTGCTCGGGCGTCTTGGCGTGACCGTAGACCGGGATCCGCTTGCGGAACGCGCCGCCCAAGAGGTTCCAGACCGGCTGACCCAGAACCTTGCCCTTGATGTCCCAGAGCGCCATCTCGATCGCCGTCATCGCACCACCGCCGACCGTGCCGACCTGCCCGTGTCCCTGGAACGCCAGCAGCATCCGGTTCCACAAGCGGTCGATGTGGGCCGGATCCTCGCCGACGAGCGCGTGCTTCAGATCGAGCACCGCCGTCTCGATCACTCTGGGCCAGCCGCTGCCCTCGCCGACACCATACACACCCTCGTCCGTCTCGACCCGGACGAAGAGCCAGTTGCGTGCACCGCCGAAGTCCGTCTGCACCGCACCTTCCGAGGGACGCCCGCCCACCTGGATGCACCAGGTCTCAATGTCGGTGATCTTCATGATGTCGCTCTCCAGCGATGATCCGCGATGCTGCGGCGTGCATCCGTCGGATCGGCCCGGCCGACGCCGGCCTCGAGCGGGTATACATCGCAACCCCGGCCGGGAGAACGCACCCTGTATGGAGCCGCGCCGTCGCCGTCGCCCGCCGGATCTTTCCGGGCGGGACGGCTGGATCTCACGCGGCATCGTCGCCAGATCGGGAAAGGGCCGGCTTTCGGGTCTCCGTTGACAAGCCTCGGCGACGAAGCTTGAACGGCGGATCGCGAGAGCGGCGATGCACTCACCCGAGGAGACCCTCATGGCCGACGATACCCGCAATACGGGCCGCACGGACGCAGTGCGCGAGAACACGCTGACCGACCGGCAAGGCCACCCGATCGCCAACAACCAGTCGCAGCGCACGGTCGGACCGCGCGGCCCGGCGACCCTCGAGAACTACCAGTTCCTCGAGAAGATCAGCCATTTCGATCGCGAGCGGATCCCCGAGCGGGTGGTGCACGCGCGCGGCTTCGTCTGCTACGGGCACTTCGAGGCGACCGGCAAGATCGGCGACGAGCCCGCATCGACCTACACCAGCGCCAGGCTCTTCCAGAAAGAAGGCAAGAAGACGCCCCTGGCGATCCGCTTCTCCACCGTCATCGGCGGCCGCGATTCGTCCGAGACCGCCCGCGACCCGCGCGGCTTTGCGGTCAAGTTCTATACCGAGGACGGCAACTGGGATCTGGTCGGCAACAACCTGCCGGTCTTCTTCATCCGTGACGCGATCAAGTTTCCCGACGTCATCCACGCGCTCAAGCCCGATCCGGTGACCTTCCGTCAGGAGCCGAACCGGATTTTCGACTTCATGAGCCAGACGCCCGAGAGCATGCACATGCTCACCCACCTCTTCAGCCCCCGCGGCATTCCCGCCAGCTATCGGCACATGGAGGGTTTCGGCGTCAACACCTACAAGATGGTCAACGCCGAGGGTCGCACGGTGCTGGTCAAGTACCACTTCCACCCGCGCTGCGGCGTCGCCAGCCTGACCGCCGACGAAGCCGGCAAGGTGCAGGGCAAGGATTTGGGCTCGGCGTCGAAGGACCTCTTCTGCGCCATCGAGCGCGGCGACCATCCGCAATGGGATCTCTTCGTGCAGATCATGGAGGACCACGAGCATCCCGAGCTCGACTGGGATCCGCTCGACGACACCAAGACCTGGCCTGAGAACGATTTCCCGCTCCGGCACGTCGGCGTGATGACCCTCGACCGCAACGTCGAGGACTTCTTCAACGAGAACGAGCAGATCGCCATGGGCACCGGCGTGCTGGTCGACGGTCTCGACTTCTCCGACGACAAGATGCTGGTCGGCAGGACCTTCTCCTATTCCGACACCCAGCGCTACCGCGTCGGCCCCAACTATCTGCAGCTTCCCGTCAACGCCGCCAGGGGCGCCGCCGTGGCGACCAACCAGTCCGGTGGCTCGATGTCGTTCCACCGTGATCTCGCGCCGGGACAGAACCCGCACGTCAACTACGAGCCGTCGATCCATGGTGGCCTCGTCGAAGCCCCGGCCGAGCCCAACGAGCCGCCCGAGATCAAAGGCCGCCTCACCCGCTCGGTGATCGAGCGGCGCAACGACTATGTCCAGGCCCGGGCGCGCTACTGCACCATGATGGACTGGGAGCGCGACGATCTGGTCGCCAACATGGGCACCCTGCTCGGCGACTGTGAGCGCGACGTGCAGGAGCGCATGCTCTGGCACTTCTTCCTGGTGCACGACGACTACGGCCGTCGCGTCGGCGAGATGCTCGGCATGAAGCCGGGCGACGTCCGCCACCTCGAGCCGCTGGCCAAGCAGGTGCTCACCGAGGAGGACCAGCGCCGCCTGAAGAAACTCGGTGACAATGGCGACACCATCGATCCCGCCGCCTGGGGCCGCTGGACGAGCTCCGTCGAGGACCGCCGGGCCACGGCGGACGAGGTACTGGCCGGCATCCCCGCCACCGGCGCCATGGGCAGGGCCGCGGAATAGTCCCGAAGAGCTCGATTGCGACACCGACGGGGTGCGGCGCCGTTCCGCACCCGCGCCCCGTCGGCCCGCCTGCGTGATCGGACTTCAGGACACCTCGATCGGGCTCGACGGGGCTGTCATCTGCTTCATCCGAACGAGCGCCACGGGTGAGGGGGTCACTGAAACGTACCGTGGACGTGCCAGCACGACCGGCTCGTCCGGCCGGATTCTCCTGCATCCTCGGGCGTGCCTTCGCGGAACACCCACGTGCAGAGGCCCCGTTCGTCGACGACGCGCCAATAGTCCCGGGCGGCGACGTTTTCGGGGCGCCACCATTCCGGTTCGATGCGCTCGGGACCATGCACTTCGAGGATGGAGCGGCCGTCGAGCCGCAGGGGCGGCCCCTCGCCGGACCCTGTCGAGGCTCCGATCGGACGCGGCCGGGCGAGTAACCGCAAGGGGCGGGGACAGCCGGTCACGGGCCCGGGGCGAGCCCCCTTCGATGCGGACCCGGGCACTGCCGCCGACACGGGATCGACATGGCGCTGGGCGCGCTCGGGAAGGTGGCTGGCGACCGGCTCGAGCCGGGTCACGGCGGCCCGGCCCAGGCGGATGCGCAACTGGTCGATCAGCTTCGTCAGGCCCGCCTCGTCCGGAGCGGCGGCCCCCGGACCGGCCCCCAGATCGACTCGAAGATCGGCCTGTGCCGGAACGAAGGCCGCGGCCTCGATCACTTCGAGCCGGATGCGCTCGATGCCGAAGCCGATATCGAGCCCGTCGAGCTGCATGGCGAAGAGACGGGTGAGATGATCCGGCGCGCATACCGGCCGGGCGAGACGCAGCGGCAGGCGGATCAGCATTCCGTCGACACGAAACAGCAGCAGCTCGAGCCGCCGCGCGCCCGCACACGCATGCCCGAGCTCGCCGCACAGGCGCACCGCCAGATCGGCGGTCGCGGCCTCGATGTCACCGGTGCGGCCGATCGGCTCGGCCCAGCCGATGGTGGCGGCGAACCGCGGCTGTTCGCGGAGTGCCACGAAGGGTTCGGCCATCTCGCCGAACAGGGCTTCGAGCCGGTCGATGGTCGCCCGGCCGAAGCGGCGGCGCACCGTCTCGCGGGGCAGACGCTGGAGATCGCCGATGCGTCTCAAGCCGAGCCGGATCAGGCCGGCGGCGATCCCCTCGTCGATGCGCAGGGCCCGCACCGGCAACTCGGCCAGGGGGCGATCCGTGCCGAAGCGGGCGCGCGCCCAGGCTTCGGCCTGACGCGAGGCGACCGCCGTGCGGACCGTCAGGCCCTGTTGATGCAGATGCGTCGCCAAGGCCGCGGCGAGACCCGCCTCGCCGCCGAACAGATGGGCACAGCCGGTGATGTCGAGCACGAGATCGGCCGGCCCGTCGAGCATCACCTTGGGCGTATAGCGCGAACAGGCCGCGGCCAGCGCCTCGAGGGCCCGGGCGTCCCGCTCCGGCTCGGCCGCACGCAGGCGCAAGGCGGGCAGGATCGCCCGGGCATCGGCGAGATTCTTGCCGGGAACGATGCCGTACGCCCGCGCCGCGTCGTTCACCGCCGTCAGCCGCGGGCCGCCGGCTGCCGGAGCCACGAGGGCGAACGGCACCGCCTCATCGTCGGGCGTCCGGCCGGTGTGCCGGTCGTGCCGGCGCATCCGCTCGATCGGCCAGTGCGGCAAGATCATGGAAAGAAAGCGTCCGCTCATCCCACCTCACGCTCCATCGACGCGGCGCACCTCCCTTGACCCGCCAGAGATCGGCCGACCAGGGGCCGATGCTCCGAGACGTGCCGGCGCGAGACCCGGCCCCCGCTCGTTCGTCGCACAAAGCGTCCACCGACCAGCGGGTGGTGGCGGCGAGCGGGCCGCTGTCGCCCTTCGCGCCGCGCAACAGGATGCCGATGCCGCCGCCTTCCTCCGCCGCCAGTTGCAGCCGCCGGCTCTGCTCGAGGCTCGCACCATCGATCTCGCCCACCGTGCAGGCGACCGCACGGCAGCGCAGCGCTTCCTCCATCGCCCAGAAGACCTGACGCCGATCTCTGGGACGAACCAGCAGCAGGCGCTCGCCTTCGATGCCGAAGGCGGCGAGGCCCGGCCCGTAGAGCTCGCCAAACCGCCGGCAGAAGGCCGGATCGACGCACCAGACGAGACCGCCCGGCGGCAGGCTCGCCGCCACCCGCCCGACCAGGGCCGCGGCGAAACCGCTCGCCGCCGTGCCGGCGATCTCGTGCAGGCGGGCCATGGGCAGGCCCTTCCAGGGCAGGTTCGCGTCGATCGTCGGGGCACCGAGGGAGACCGGCCGGTGCTCGAGGCTCACCGGCGGACGCTCGATCCGGCGGATCGTCGCGCGTAATCGCTCGAGCGTGTCGGGGGCGCTCATGACTCTCGCAGCGGCTGGTTTGTTCTCGTAATGTTCTAGATGGGTCCGCCGCCGTGCGTCAATCCCGGTCGTTCACGTTCCGTTCAGGGTATGGAGAGCGAGTTCAGTAGGCGAGGAACCGCACCCGGAAGACCACGCCCGCATCCTGCAGCGGATCCTCCGACGAGCCGTCGCGATCGAGGATCGGATAGCCCCAATAGAGCTCGGCGGTGAGCCGGGGCGGCAGCAGGTAGCGCAGACCGAGACCGGCGCCGAGCAGTTCGTCGTCCTTGAGATCGCGCGGCGAGCCGTCGTGATCGAAGGCGCCGGCGGCGTCGACGAACGGCACCAGCTCGAGCGAGCCGTAGTCGCGCGTGGCGGTCAGGAGATCGAGGATCGGATAGCGATATTCGAGCGAAGCCTTCCAGCCCATGTCGCGGACCAGCTCGTTGGTCCGATAGCCGCGCACCGAATCGATACCGCCGGCGGCGAACTGCTCGCTGGAGAGCAAGGGGTCGTCGACGAGCTGCACTTCGCCGCGCAGCACGAGCTGGTCGGTGTCGGTGAACAGCCGCTGCGCCGCTTCGGCCTGCAGCAGCCAGCCGAAGAACTCGCCGTCGGGATCCCGCTCGTTGTCGGTGGCGCCGAAGGCATCGAGCCCGAGCGTGAAGGTCGAGCCGAGCGAGAAGGCCCGGTTGCGTCCGCGATTCTGCCAGGTCTGCGAAAAGCGCAGGAGCGAGAGATCGGTGCGCCCGTCGTCGCTGCCGGGCGAAAAGCTGAAGGGGTCGCCGAGCAGGAAGGTCTCGTTGCGCTCGCGGGTGAAGAAGAGATCGAGCACCACCTTGTCGTCGAGCGTCTCGATGATCGGCATCGCCAGCCCGACGGTGAAACTCTTCGACTTGCTCTGGATGTCGAGCGGCTTGACCTCGTCGTCGATCAGGTCGCTGTCGCTGTACTGCGCGCCCGCGTGCAGGGTCAGGCCGCGGGGCGTGAGCGGCACCCGGACCTCCGCACCCGCCTCCTTCAGCCCCTCGGTCAGCCCGGCCTGGACGATCACCTCGTCACCGCGGCCGAAAAAATCGCGACCGCTGGCGACCACTTCGCCGTGATAGGCGCCGATCGACGGCGACTGGTCGTTGGAGGCCCGCAGCTCCACGGCGAACCGCTTGCCCTCCTCGACGTCGAGCTCGAGCCGCGCCTGCCCCGGCCTGCTTCCCGGCCCGAGCCTGGCGTCGAGCCGCGCGATCGAGGGATCGAGCAGCAGAAGCTGCAGCCGTTCCTGCAAATCCTCGACGTCGAGCGGCGGCCCGGCGCCGAGCCGCACCCGCCTCTCGAGAAAATCGGAGTCGAGCCGCTCGGTGCCGTCGATCTCGACCGTCTCGAGCGCGCCCTCGACGATCTCGATGCGAACGATGCCGTCGCTGACGTCCTGTTCGGGCAACACCGCCCCCGAATTGACGTAGCCGGCCTCGACATAGGCCAGCGTCAACAGGTCCTTGAGCCGGAACAACTCTTCCAGCGTCACCTCGCGGCCGGTGAAGGGGCGGGCGATCGCCGCCAGCGTCGCATCGTCGAGCGCTTCGTTGCCCTCGATCGAGACGTCGGCGACGAACAGCTTTTGTGCCGTGTCCAGCCGCTCTTCGGGCTCCGGCGGCAGAGGCGGCAGCTCGAAGACCGGCCGCGGCGGCGGTTCCAGTTCGGCCGGCGGCAACCGAAGCTCCTCCCGCGCCGTGGCCCCGCTCCGCCCGACCGGATCCACCCCCGTCTGCGCCGAGGCCGCTCCCGCCATCGTCAGGAAAGCCGTCATCGAGCCGCCGGCGACGAGAACGAGAGCCAGGGCACGAGCGCACGCCGGAGCAATTGCCTTCTTCTTCACAGCTTCGATCCCCGTCGACACCCGACTGCCCCGGCTCGTGCGAAACATCCGCCCCAGCAACGTGGCTACCTGCAACCCGACCTCGATAGCGCACGCATCGATCGAAGTTGACGGCCGAAGCGGCGGGCCGATGGAAACCCGTCCCGGAGCGTACACCCGTGAGTGCGCAAAGGTCGCCCGCGCGTGTATCGGTCGCCGTAGCGTGTGCACGTCGCCGCCATCTATCGGATCGCGACCGTTTGCGGCTTGGCGCAGGGGCGCAACGCGGCCAGCCGGAGCGGCCCCGAATCCGCCGCGTGCGACGCCGTCGTCACGGGCGGTGGCCCGGATTCCGCGCGCTCGCCGTCGAGGCCGTGGGCGGCGAGCGGATCGACCGGCGACGCCCGCAAGCCGCCACGCCCGGTCTGCACGAAGCTCGAACTGCCGCTCGGCCGCCCGGCCGCACAGCTCTCGGCCAGCAGCTTGCCGGTGTCGAGCAGCGAGCCTTCGGGAACCTGGAGATCGCTGCCGATCTCGCTGTCCAGGCCGGAGAACGCCACGGCCGTCGTCGCCTGCACCGTGCTGTCGTCGCTGACGAGCGTGGCGATGCGGCCCTGCACACTGGCCCGGGCGGCGGTCGCGGCGACCGGCCGAACCTCGTCGGCGAGCAGGACCGTGTCGCAATCGGGTACGCAGGACTGGATGCTGCTGCCGTCGCGAATGGCGATGAAGTCGCCGTTCAACGAGATCAGGCTGGAGCCGAAATCGAACTGGAGACCGTTGGACGTCACGTCGGCATCGGTCAGCACGATGACCCGGGTGGTACCGGCTTCGCCGATGGTGATCTGCCCGCCGGGTGCCTGTGCGCCTTCGGTGGTGACCGAACTGCGCTCGATGAAGAGGGTGCGGCCGGTGACGTCGATGGTTCCGGCCGGCTGACCCGGCGCCACCGAGGCGCTGTCGATCTCGCTGCCGCCGCTCATGGCGAGCCTGCCGCTTCCGGTGTCGACCCGCACCGCACCCGCGCGGCCGGCACCGCGGGCCTCGCTGCCGATCTTCGCCGCGTCGCTCAGGGCGAGCGTTCCGCCGCCGAGCAGGGCCACGTTCACCCGCCCGGCATCGCCGCCGGACGAAACCGCGGTGCGCGCGGTGACCACCGAACGGCGACCAGTGATCGATGCGCTGCGGCGCACCGCCACGGCCACGTCGCCGGCGTCGCCGGCCGAACCTTCACCGGCCTGGCTGATGATGCCCGAGACCGGCAGCACGGTGCCGTCGGTGATGCGCAGGGCGCCGGCGGTGACCGACACACCACCGGCGTCGGCGGTCTCGCGTCCGCTGAAGGTGCTGCTGCTGATCAGCGCGTCGTCGATCCTCAGCAGGCCGCGCGTCTCGACGGCGACGGAACCGGAACCGGCGGCGCGCGACAGCCCGCTCGCCTGAATGCCGGTGAAGGTGGCGGTGGCGCCGGGCGCGGTGGCGAGCACGATGCGATCGGCCGCGACGGTCACGCTGCCGGCCCGGCCGCTGCCGCGCGACAGGCTGCTGATGCGACCGCCGTCGGTGATCGTCAGGCCGCGATCGACGGCGACGTCGATGGTCCCGGCGTTGCCCGACGAAGCGGGCTGAGTCAGGGCGAAGATGCCGGTGAAGAGATCCGAGCCGATGCCGGTGATCGACGCCTCGCCGGCACGCACCGTCACCCGGCCCGCATCCGCGGCGCTGGCCGTCGAGCTGGTGATCCGGCCGCCCGAGGAGAGGGTGAGCCGGTCGCGCACGGTCACCACGACGTCGCCGGCGGGCGGTACGGCGTTCGGTCCGGAAATGGCCGTCACCGCACTGAAGAAGGCGGGGTCGCTGCCGTTGCGGAAGGCCTCGAAGAACCCGTCGATCTCGAGAGAGCCCGCATCCACGCTCACCGCACCGGCCGTGCCGGCACCATCCGTGCTGCTGCGGATTTGCGCGCCGCCGAGCAGTTGCGCGCGGTCGGCCACGGTGACGTCCACCGTTCCGGCATTGCCGCGCGATCCGGTGTCCGCGGCGGCCGAGATCAGCGGCAGGGCCGCTTCGGCGGCGGTGCGGTCCAGGCCCGCGAGATCCGCCGGCCCCTGCATGGTGAGGCTGCCCGCATCGATCCGCACGCTGCCGGCGTCGCCGGTTCCCGTCGGTGTGGAGCCGAACTCGGTGGTGTTGAGCGCGGTCGCCGCGATGGCCGAGCGGGCGAAGCCCTCGTCCCGGGTCACGTTCAGGAAGATCGAGCCGACGCTCGAGGGAGGATCGAAGCCGGTCACGATCGGCAGCAGCGCCTGCAGCTCTTCGTTCACGCCGCGCACCACGATGCGGCGCGCGGTCACGTCGATGCTGCCCCCGGCGCCGGAGCCGAGGCTCTCGGCGGAGATGCGGCCGCCGTCGACGAGCTCGAGCGTGCCGACGTCGAGGCGGATGTCGCCGGCCTGGCCGGCGAAGAAGCCGGTCGTGGTCGAGATGCTGGAGGGCTGGCTGAGCGTGCCGTTCACGAGGCCGCCCTCGAGCCGCAGGGAGTCGGCGGTGACGTCGATGTCGCCGCCGTTGCCGCTCGAGGAGAGCGCGAGGGCCTCGATCGCCCCGCCGCTCTGGAGCAGGACGTCGCCGGCCTCGACGCGGATGTCTCCGGCGTCGCCGTTGCCCTCGGAGGTGGTCGAGATCTCCGAGCGATCCGCGAGCGAGAGGCTCCCGGTCGCGACGAGATCGATCGAGCCGCCGTCGCCGCTGGCGAAGCCGCCGACCTCCGCCTGGATCTCGGAGATGTCGGTCATCGTGAGCCGGTCCGTGCGGAGGCGGACGTCGGCGCCCTGCTGGTCGAAGTTCGTGACCGCCGTGAGGAAGCTCGAGGTGAGCTCGAGGCTCGCCGCTTCGACGGAAATCCCGGTCGCGAAGGCGTTGGCGACGGAGTCGGTTTCGACCCGCACGCGGCTGCCGGTCAGTCGGACGTCGCCGCCGCGGGTGCCCGCGGCGAGGGCGTGCGCGCCGCTGCCGTCGATCGAGACCTCCCCGCGGCTCCCCGCGCTCATCAGGTCGACGGCGCCTCGCGGCGCCCGGAGCTCCGCGTTCGTGAGCGTGATCGGGCCGCCGACGAGGGCGAGGCGCTCGCCGGG
>JAGREO010000156.1 GCA_020446525.1 Geminicoccaceae bacterium
GAAGCGCCGATCATCATGCCCAGCACTTCGCGCCGGCCGTCCGTGTTGACGCCGACCGCGATGATCACGGCGACGGAGACGATCCGTCCGTTCTGGCGCGCCTTCACGTAAGTCGCATCGATCCAGATATAGGGCCAGTCGCCTTCAATCCGGCGATTGAGGAACTCATCGACGCGTTCGTCGATGTCCTCGCAGAGCCGCGATACTTGGCTCTTCGAGATGCCGCTCATGCCGAGAGACTTGACCAGGTCGTCCACCGACCGAGTCGAGATGCCTTGAATATAGGCCTCTTGAATGACCGCGGTCAGCGCCTTCTCTGCCAAACGCCGCGGCTCCAAGAAGCCCGGGAAATACGAGCCCTTCCTGAGTTTCGGGATGCGCAACTCGATCGTCCCGGCGCGCGTCTCCCAGACCCGATCGCGGTAGCCGTTGCGCTGCACCAGCCGATTCGGGCTCTTCTCGCCCAAGGCAGCGCCCGTCTTGCCACCGACGTCGAGCTCCATGAGCCGCTCGGCCGCGAAGCCCAGCATTTCACGCAGCAGATCGGCGTCGGACGTCTTCTCCAACAGCCCCTGCAGGGCCATCATCTCGTCGGTCATCAGTGGTCGCTCCGGTTCAGGCTGATGTTCACAACCCGACCCTACCGGAGAACCGCTGGTGGCCACCCGCAGCTACACCACGTCCGGGGACATGACCCCAAGCCGAGAAAGCTGACGACTTCCTGCTGCGTCGTATCCCGTCCTCCGCGCGTCATCCAGCCGCAGACGACCAGGACGGTGAATTGCGGCTGGGTCAAGCCGAGGGGCTTCAACTGCGCGTTCAGGCCGCGCTGCCAGAGCATGAACCGATGCCAGAGTGCGAAGCCCGGGCTTTCTCGCGGCCCTGCGAAGGATGAAAGATCCCACCGCGTGCCCCGTGCGTCGTTCACCGACTCTTCGCTTCGTTCTCGCAGGCCTGCTTCAAGCCGCGCAGAGTGGCTGGAAGGGAGGCGTCGATCTCTCGGCCGATCACCCGACGGAAGAGAGTTTTCAACGACCCGGAAAAGCGCACCGTGTGCGTTGCCGTCGTCCGATCGCCGTCACCTTCCAGAGTGTGATCGAAGTGCATTCGGCACAACGGCAGGCGTCCTTCCATCGTGAAGGATCGCCCGGGCACGACGTCGACCACACGCACGCGCGCTTTCGGCCCCTTGCAAGGCTTCAGCCAGCCCTCCGCCCCCTGTTGCAAGCCTTACGGCAAGAAGACTTCCCTGGTTTCGTGATCCTACACGGGCCAGGACGTCACTTTTTCATAGAGCGCGAAAACCGACCCGCGCGGAGCGGAGACGGTGATGCTGTAGGTGATCATCCCGATAGGCCTCGGTTCATATCGTAAGCACGTTTACTTTATGTTCCGAGACCGCGGGCGAAGCAAGACAAGACAGTTCGATCCAGACGTCGATTCGACCCGAAATCCGGTTCAACCCGAGGGAATTGCGGCGGTGTCGGTGAGTTTGTGACGGATTCGCTCGCGCGTCGCCTGATCGAAGAGGTGGGCGAACTTGCTGCCACGGGTGTCGACGATCTTGTTCTCCGGACGGATCTTCCAGGCCTCGTCGGGCCGGACGATGTCGTCGCGCCATGACGACACCTGCTCGAGCGACAGGCTGCCGGGCTCTAGGCCGACGAAGGCGGCCAGACCGTCGAGCGTCTCTTTTCGCCCCTCGACCAGATCGTCGTAGCGGACGACGAAGGTATCGCATCGCCCGCGATTGGCCTCGGTCACCCGTGCGTAACGGTTGTAGAGGCGAATCATCGCATCGAGATTGGCGAGCCATCCCCAATGGGCGGGATATTTCTCGAACGCATCGTAGAGCGAGGCGACGACGTCCGATCCGTCGCGCAGGATGTGGACGAACCGGGCACCGGGGACGAAGGTGCGAATTTCGTCCATGAAGAACATGTGCTCGGGTGTTTTCTCGAGCCAGCCGGCCATGCCGCGGATCGCCGCTTCGCGGCCGAGCAGGGTCGCGAAACGGCGACAGGCTTCCTCCAGGGAGGTGACGCCGGTCCAGTCGTGCCGGCCTTGGAGATCGTTGTTTTCCGCGATGAAGGCGAAGGCGTGCGCCACACGGGCCGGATCCAGACGGATGCGATCGAGCAGCCGCACCGGCCGTCGGCGGTGCAGGTGACGAAAGAAGTGCGTCTCCTTGACCGTATAGAGGGAAAGCTGGGTGGCGAGGATCGACTGCAACAGTGTCGTTCCCGAACGCGGGCTGCCGACCAGAAAGAGCTCGATCATGACGATACCAGTTCACTTGCGGGCCCGGCTTCACCGATCGGCCCGGTGGATGCATGCCGCTCCTGCGCGCTCTGCCGGCTCGCGCCGCGGCCAAGGGACGGTTCCTCCGGCTCGGCACTCTTCGTGTCGTGGGCGGTTCTGCGACCCAGGCGAAGCTCCAGTTGGTCGATCATCGCCGCGGCGCGGACGTTCCAGCTGTGCTCGGCCTCGATCAGGACGCGCGCCCGGGCGCCCATCGCCGGCAGGGCCGCCCGCTCGGCGTGGACCCGTCGCAGAGCGCGCACGAGATCGTCCTGATCGTCGGGGGTGAAGAGAAAGCCGGTGCTCCCATCCGCACCTTTCATATCCCCGGTGCCCGAGGCCCCGGTCCGCGGATGCGCGACCAGCTCGCGTGCGTCGTCGTAGGCGGCGGCCAGAACCGGTTTGGCCATGGCCATGTACTCGTAGAGCTTGATCGGCGAGTGGTACATCCGGCCGATCCGCATCACCCTGGCGCCGGCATAGCCGATGTCGAAGGCCGCCATTTCGGCCGCCACCCGATCACCGGCGACCGCACCTTTGAAGAGCACGCGATCGGCGAGACCGAGCTCCACCGCACGCGCCTGCCAGGGTGCCCGCATGACACCGTCGCCGATCACCACCAGCCGGGTCACGAGCCCCTCGCTCTCTTCCAGTCTCGCCATCGCCTCCATCAACCGGTCGAGCGCCTGCCAGCCGATCAGCCCGCCGACGAACCCCAGGGTCAGATCTCTTGTCGGCTCCCCGTCCGCCGGTGAAGGAGGTGCGCCGGAGGGGACGCCACCCCTTCTGGCGGCATACTCTCCAGCGAGAGGCCGGGCTCCGGTGGAGATCACGGGATGGAAGCGCTCGAGCTCGACGGCGTTGGGCACCACCAGGATTTTCGCCGGATCGATTCCGCATTCGGCGACCACCAGCTCCCTCAAGGCCGGCGAGACGACGATCAGCACGTCGCAGGCGCGATAGGCGGCCTTCTCGATCCGCTCGGCCAGCCAGGACAGACCGACCGTCGCCCGTTCGGTGCGGGTCTCGTAGTAGAACAGCCCCTGGGTCTCGAGAATCCAGGGCACGCCGGCGCGTTTGAAGCGGGAACCGAGCACCGCCATCGTGGCGAACCGCTCATAGACCCAGTCGACCCGGCCGCCCAGTTGGCGCCAGGCGCGCCTGCGATTGCGCGCGGCCAGCAGCAGACGGGCGAGATCGGCAAGCGGGCGCAGCAGCGGCATGCGCTCGAGATGTCTCTGTACGCTGCCGTCGCCGAGCCGTTGCGTCACACTGCGGACGAGACGGCCCGCGAGGGTGGTTTCGGTGCCGTGCCGTGCGGTCCGTTCCCCCGGCTCACTCGTTTCGTCGCCGACGATGAACGGCTCGACCTGCCAGCCGCGGGCACGAAAGCCGGCGATCACCCCCAGGATGTGGGCCCGCGGACCGGCCGAGGCGGCGTCCGCCCGGGTCGACACGGTCGGCGCGGCCGAAAGATAGCCAAGTCGGGGCGGCGGCCAAGCGGCCACGTTCTCTATTCTGCGGTCGCTCAACGGGCCGATCCCCTCTCGTCGCGGCACGAGCGGGATACTAGCCCTCAATCCTTGGCATTCCGTTAATCCGACCGGTCGTCGCGGGCGGCCGCACAAGCGCTCGATCGCGATCGCTCAGCTTCGCGCCTCGGCGGTGCGGACGGCTCGGGTCAGGGCCCGCTGGACGGTGGTTTCCGTCAGCAGTTGCGGCAGGATTTCGGGCTCGCCGCCGGCTGCCGGAAAGAGGACGTAGAGCGGCACGCCCGAACGCCCGAAACGCTCGAGAAAGGCGGTGATCTCGGGATCGGCATTGGTCCAGTCACCCCGCAGATAGGTGATGTCGCCGGTCTCGAGAGCGCTCGCGAAGGCCTCGGAGGACAGGGCCACGCGTTCGTTGACCAGACAGGTGATGCACCATGCGGCCGTCATTTCGACGAAGACCGGCCGATTTTCGGCCAGAAGACCGTCCAATCGGCTCTGGGTGAACGGCCGCCACGAGACCGCCGTATTCTCGCTCCCGCCGGTCTCGCCGGTCGTTGCGGCCGGGTTCTTGCCGGCTGCGGCGAGAAGCGGAGAATCGGTCGCGGGAAGGGCGGCGAGGAGGAGGGCCGTCACCAGGGCCGATACCGCTCCGACACCCGACCAGGGCCGCGCGAAGCGGAGCAGCCACAGGGCCAGGGCGAGAAGGACGAACCCCAGGAGCACCGCCAGCAGACCGGACGATCCCGTCTGCAAGGAGAGCACCCAGACCAGCCAGGCGGCGGTGGCGAACATCGGAAAGGCCATGAACTCCTTGAAACGGATCATCCACGGGCCGGGCCGCGGCAGCAGGCGCTGCAGCGGCGGGGCGATGCTCAAGAGGAGAAAGGGAAGGGCCAGGCCCATGCCCAAAGCGGCGAAGACGGCAAGGCCGGTCGCGGTATCGGCGGTCATGGCGAAGCCGATGGCGGGCGCCATGAAGGGCGCCGTGCATGGCGTGGCGACGAGCACCGCCAGCATGCCGGTGAAGAAGCTGCCGGTCACCCCGGTGCGTCCGGCGAGGCTGCCGCCCATGTTGGAGAGGCGGGCGAGCAGGCCCTCCGTCGCCTCTCCCGGCCGGACGGCGCCGGCCAGGACCAGTCCCACAACCGCCATCAGATAGGCCAGCAGGGCCACCACCAGGGGCGACTGCAACTGGAACCCCCAGCCGATGGCGGCACCGCCCGCCTTGAGCACGATCAGCAGGCCGGCCAACGACAGGAACGTCGTCAGCACGCCTGCGGTGTAGGCGAGGCCCTGCATCGCCGCACCGGGCTCGCCGGCATGGCGGACCAGGGCGAGGGCCTTGATCGAGAGGACCGGAAAGACACAAGGCATCGCGTTGAGAATCAGTCCGCCCAGAAAGGCGAACAGCACCGCCTGCAGCAGGCCGGTCGTACCGGTCTGGAACGAGGCGCCGAAAAGAGCCGCTTCGGCCGGCAGTGCCGCCGGCTCGGCCTGGACGAGAAATCCTTGGCGCAACGTGCCGTCGGGCAGGTCCTCGATCAGCGTCAGCACGCCTTCGAGCCTCGCCGCCCGCCCGTTCCTTTCTCGCGCATCCGAGGCGGCGAACGGTCCGTCGGCCTGGGTCGTCAGTCTCAACTGCAGGCCGTTTTCGTCCAGCGTCGAGCGCTGGGCTGCGGCATGCGCGATCACGTCTCCTTCGGCGGGGAAAAAATGGACTTCGGTGACGCGCGCCGCGTCGACGGAGAAGTCGCCCTCGAGCGTCAGCATCGTTTCGTCGCCGTCGACCGCGAAGGTGGCGGGCCAGGGAACCGGCCGCGGCCGGGCGGCCGATGCCTTCTCGAACAGTGCCGCATTGGCCGGATGAGCGATGGGCGGACCCTGTCGCGTCGGCAGGCCGATGGATAGATCGGCCCGTTCGGGAATGCAGATGTCGGCGCAGACCAGCCAGTCGGCGGCGAGTGCGATCTCGAGCGGTTCGCCCACAGGCCAACTCTCGGGCACCTGCAGCTCGGCGAGAAAGACCACCTCGTCCTCGTAGCCGTAGTTCATCAGGTCGAAATAGGGGATGGCACGCGGCAGGGGCCAGGCCGCGGGATCGGCCATCGACGAGACGGTGACGCCTTCGGGCAATACCCAGTCCAGCCGGGTGGGTGCACCGCTGTCGCCGGGATTGAGCCAATAGGTGTGCCAGCCCGGAGCGATCGTCTGGCGCAAAGCGAGACGCATCGGCTCGCCCGGTACGGCGGCCTCGAGTTCGGCGATCAGCTCGAGCTCGACCTTGTCGGTCTTTGCGAAGGTGCCGGCGGCATGGGCGAAGGTACCGATCGTCGATGGACCGGCGAGCAGGCACCAGAGGGCGAGCACGAAAAGGCGTAGCGACGACAAGCGGCGAACTCCGGGTGCGAAATCTCGACGTCAACCTAGAACACTTCTCGATGAGATGGGACCGGAACGATGCTCCATCTCCTCGTTTCCCGATCGAAAAGGCCCGAGCGACGCGATCGGACGGCGCCTCGCGCCGCGCTCGCCCGATCAGGGCGTTCGGTCGGTCGTGACGATCTCGCTGTCGCGGCTGTCCAGCGCCTTGGCCAGCCGTTCGAGGCGCGCGCGCACGGCATCGCTGTCGGGAACGATCTCGACCGCGCCGACCTCGAGCCGCAACCGGTCCTTGCGCGCCACCAGCCGCGAAGCGTCGAGAATGGTCGGCACGCTGCCGGAAAAGCGGTAGGCGAGCAGCATCGCCCGACCAAGGATCAAAGCCCGGCGGCGTCGCGGTTTGTCGAGAAGATCGATCGCCGGGCGCATCGCCGCATCGTTGCGCTTGCCGCCGTAGCGCGCATGGACGGCTGCCGCCAGCCAGACCCTTTCGGCATGGTCGAGGCCGATGAAGGGAAACTGCAGGAGCCGTCTGAAGCTCTGCTGTGCCTGGGCATCGACATGATCGGTCCAGGCGATGTCGGACAAGGCGCAGGCGGCCTGCCGCAGGCGCTTGTCGGCCATCGTCTCGCCGGCGAAGAGGTCGTCGGTCCAGCGCTCCAGGGCCGCAGCGAAAGCAGGAACCCTCGAGCGAGCCGCACCGACGGCACGGGCTCCTTCGAGCAGCGGGTCGCGTCGTCGTTCGGCCTCGTCGAGCCGACCGTAGAGCCAGCCCTCGCGCAGACCCAGGGCCGAGACCACGACCCGTTCGGACGCCAGCCGGCCGAGCACGCGATCGAGCACCAGGGCGGCGGCCGGCAGCATCGCCAGGCGGCGCGGCGGGGCACCGGGCAATTCGACCAGTTCCCCGGGTTTCATCTGCCAGATCCGCCGCGCCAGTTTGCGCATCGACGATGCCGGCGCGGTATAGCCGTGCGCTACCCGCACCGGCGCTCCGGTCTCGGTCATGTGCACCCGCGCCAGCGCCCGCCAGCCGCCGCCGACCATGTAGAAGGTCGGGTACCGATCCGGGGCGGCCGGCAGGTGGGCTTCGAGCAGGGCGTCGACATGCGCCTTGGCCGCGCTCACCGAGCGGCGCATGAGCGTGTCGACGGGCAGGCCGCCCAAAGGAAGACTCATGCGGTTCTCTTCGACCTCGCCCTGGGCCCCGTCGGAAGAAATGGCGGCCACCTCGAGGCTTCCGCCGCCCATGTCACCGACCAGACCGTGCGGCCGCCAGAGACCGGCCAGCACGCCCATGGCGGCGAAGCGGGCTTCCTCGAGACCGCTCAGGAGATGCGGAACGATGCCGGTCACCGCCTCGATCTCGGCCAGAAAGCGGCCGCCATTGGCGGCTCGCCGGACCGCTTCGGTCGCCAGGATGTCGATCTGTCCGACACCCATGGCGGAGGCGATGGTCACGAACCGGCGTACGGCGGCCAGAGCCTGACGCACCGCGTCCTCCGGCAGCAGGCCGGTCTCTTCGAGGTCGCGCGCCAGGCCGCAGAAGGACTTTTCGTTGAAGCGCGGGAAGGGGGCCCGCGACAGGCGATCGTAGACCACCAGCCGTAGCGAATTAGAACCGATGTCGATCACCGCCAGATGCGGTTCTTCCGCCTGCATGTCTCGTCCGTTCGCGTCAGGTGATCACCGAGGGTGCGTCGCGGCCGGTGCGTTCGCGAATTCGAGCGAGACTCCGGGCAGCGGCCGCGAGCGGCGCCAGGGCATCCGCGGTCGTCTCGTCGTGGCGCGCCGGATCGGCCTCGAAGCGTTCGAGATAGACCCGCAACGTCGCTCCGGCGGTCCCGGTGCCCGAAAGGCGGAAGACGAGCCGCGCGCCGCCCTCGAAGAACACCCGGATCCCCTGATGTTCGGCGCTCGAGCCGTCCACCGGGTCGTGATAGGAGAAATCGTCGGCCGCCTCTATGGTCAGACCCTCGATCGTCGTTCCCGGCAGGTCGTCCAGCCGTGCGCGCAGGGCGTCCATCAGGTCTGCCGCGGCGTCGGCGTCGACCTCCTCGTAATCGTGGCGGGCGTAATAGTGACGGCCGTGATCGCGCCAGTGCGCCCGGACGATGTCGATCACCGGCTCGCGGCGCACGGCCAGGATGTTCAACCACAGCAGCACCGCCCACAATCCGTCCTTCTCGCGCACATGGTCGGATCCTGTGCCGGCGCTTTCCTCGCCGCAGATGGTCGCCATGCCGGCATCGAGCAGATTGCCGAAGAATTTCCAGCCCGTGGGCGTCTCGAACAGCGGCATGCCCCTCTTTTCGGCCACCCGATCGGCCGCCCGGCTGGTCGGCATCGAACGGGCGATACCCGCAAGGCCTTTCGCATAACCCGGTGCCCGATGCGCATTGGCGGCGAGAATGGCGAGGCTGTCGGAGGGCGTGACGAAAATGCCACGCCCGAGAATGAGGTTGCGATCGCCGTCACCGTCGGAAGCCGCCCCGAAGTCCGGACCGTCGGGGCCCATCATCTCGTCGTGGAGGGTGCGGGCCCAGACCGGGTTGGGGTCCGGGTGGCCGCCGCCGAAATCCTCCAGCGGCTCGCCGTTGACGACGGTGCCGGACGGAGCACCCAGCATCTCCTCGAGGATGCGCCGGGCATAGGGACCGGTGATCGCGTGCATGGCGTCGAAGCGCATGGTGAAGCCACTGGCGAACAGGTCGCGGATGGCGGCGAAATCGAACAGCGTCGCCATCAGCTCGGCGTGATCGGCGACCGGATCGATCACCTCGACCGACATCGGCCCGAGCCGCACCGTGCCGGTCCGCCCCAGATCGATGTCGGCCACGTCGAGGATGCGGTAGCGGTCGATCTTCTTCGAGGCGGCGAAGATCGCATCGGTCACTTTCTCCGGCGCCGGGCCGCCGTTCCCGCCATTGTACTTGATGCCGAAATCACCCTCGGGTCCGCCCGGATTGTGGCTGGCCGAAAGGATGATGCCGCCCATGGCGCGATGCTTGCGGATGACGCAGGAGGCAGCCGGTGTCGAGAGCAGCCCGCCCTGGCCGACCATCACCCGCGTGAGCCCCGATGCAGCGGCCATCTTGAGAATGATCTGGATGGCCGTGGAATTGAAGAACCGCCCGTCGCCGCCCAGAACCAGCGTCCGCCCGGCGAAACCGTCCTGCGGTCGGACCGCATCGAAGATCGCCTGGATGAACTGGGCGACGTAATGGTCCTGGCGGAACACTTCCACCTTCTTGCGCAACCCCGACGTGCCGGGTTTCTGACCGTCGAAGGGTTTCGTCTCGACCGTGCGTATGTTCGTGTCCATCGGCGCCATTCCCGTTCGCAGCCGGTATCGAGGGCCGGCATCCGGGAAAGGATGGGGCAAAAAGCGACGGACGAACAGGGGCGAGGCGGGTGGGATCGGATCGACGCCGCATGAGGGAGCGGCACCCGTTCGCATCCGGATGGCCGAAAGAGCCGGCCGCGACGAGGGGAGGAGAAAAGGGCATGGAGAAAAACGACGAGACCGCCGCCGCCGATCTGGCGGGAATTGCACTGCTGCAGGATCTGGACACCGCCGGCCGGGTGCGGCTGGCGCAACGTTGCGCCTGGCGGCGGCTGACGCACGGCGAGACCCTCTGTGCCCGTGACGACGAGGGGCGTGAGGTCTTCTTTCTCGTCGAGGGGCGGCTGCAGGTGGCCGATCACGCCGCCTCGGGTCGCGAGGTGGCCTATGCCGTGATCGAAGCGGGCGGTCATGTGGGCGAGCTTTCGGCGATCGACGGCCTGCCGCGTTCGGCGACGGTCACCGCTCTGGGGTCTTGCCGGGTCGCCGCTTTGTCATCCGCCGCGTTCGATGAACTGATCGCTGCCCATCCGGCGATCGCCTTGCTGCTGTTGCGACGGCTGGCACGGGTGATCCGCGAGAGTGACATCAAGATCACCGAATTGTCGACGGTCGGTGCCATGCAGCGCGTCCACCGCGAATTGCTGCGCCTGGCGACGGGACCGGACGGGGCCGAAGGTCCGAGCGCACGGGTGATTCGGGATCTGCCGACGCAGGAGACCTTGGCGGCCCGGCTCGGTACGACCCGCGAGACCGTGGCACGGGTCCTGGCCCAACTGGTGCGCGCGAAGATCACCCGTCGCAGCGGCCGCACCCTGTTCATCGAAGACCCGGCACGCCTGGAAGCCCTGGCCGACCCCGAAGGTGCCGGCCTTTGAGGACCAGTCTTTGGAAAAGGCGGCCGGATGTTCGAAACCGCTCGATCCCGACTCCTTGCCGGAGAAACAGTCTAAATACCTATAATCTATATTATGACCAATAAAGGGTACTACTTCATCTAAAATAGGAATTGATACTGAAACAGGCTTATGATAGGATCAAGATCCAATCATCATCGACCTGGAGTTTGCTCATGTCTGTCGTTCTTCCCGACGTCGTGACCACCACGCGCGGGACACCGATCCTGATCGATGTTCTCGCCAACGACGCCGACGGTCTCGTCATCGCCGGGTTCACCACGCCCGAGCACGGCACGGTCACCGTCGGCACCGCCGGCGGCTTCGTCTACACGCCGGCCGAGGGTTTCGTCGGTACGGACCTCTTCACCTACACGGTGCACGATTCGCACGGCGGAACGGCGCAGGCCGACGTGACCATCGACGTGCAGGCGCCCAACGCCGCGCCGGTGGCACGGCCCGATGTCGTCTCGCTCGCCGCCGGCAGCAGCGTCGTCCTGCCGGTACTGGCCAACGACGAGGATCCCGACGGTGATCCCTTGACCATCGTCTCGATCAACATGCCGGCCTTCGGTGTCGTTCAGGTCCAGTCCGACCAGAGCATCCGCTACACGCCGCAGCCCGGGTTCACCGGCATCGACGGGCTCGGCTACACCATCGTCGACGGCCGGGGCAAACAGGCCCAGGCCGCCGTCACCTTCCACGTCGAGGCGGTCAACCGCCCGCCCGTGGCCAATCCCGATCGGGTCGCCACCACCGTCGGCCAGCCGGTGATCATCGACGTCGCCGCCAACGACAACGATCCCGAGGGACACGCGCTGCAGCCGGTGGCGTTCACCTTGCCCGACGCCGGCACCCTGACGCTCGGGACCGGCGGGGCGTTCCTCTACGTGCCGAACGAGGGTTTCGTCGGCACCGACGGCTTCGACTACACGATCCGCGATGCCGCCGGCGCCACCGCGACCGGCACCGTCTCGATCGAGGTCACCCGGGCCAACCGGTCGCCGGTGGCGGTCACCGACAGCGTCGAGACCGAGATCGCCACACCGGTCACGATCGTGCCGCTCGCCAACGACAACGATCCCGACGGCGATCCGATCCGCATCACGGCCCTGACCGTCCCGGCTCACGGCACGCTCGACATCACCGACGGCGGCCTCGTCTATCTTCCGGCCAACGGCTTCACCGGCACCGATCATTTCACCTACGTCATCGACGATCATCGTGGCGGCACGGCCACCGGTGCGGTGGAGGTCACGGTGCTCGAGCCGTCGGCCGATCAGAGCACCTTCGCCAACGGCTATCACGGCCGGCGCCGGCTGGTGGTGCCGCCGCGCGCCGCCCCCGCGGAGACGGTGCGCCTGGAGAGCGGGTTCGTCCTCTTCGTCCGGGAAAGCGGCGACTGGCTGAAATCGGTCGCTTCGGGCGGTCGGGTGGAACACGAGGCCGGTTTCGACATCCGCTTCGAGGCCGTCGACGGCACCGTCCTCGCGCACGAACTGATCGCGTATGATCCCGAACTCGGCCGGCTCGAGGCCTGGGTGCGGGTGCCGCTCTGGGACCGTTCCGCGTCGCTGCAGCTCTTCCTGTACTATGGCAAGTCGGACCTGGAGACCGCCGAGGCCGATCCGGCCGGCGTGTGGGCCGACTATCTGGCGGTCTGGGACGTCCAGAGCGGCATCGATCGCAGCGGCCACGGACGCGATCTGACCTTGTCCGGGGTCGGCTCCGGTGTCGGCCCGGGCGGGGCGCAAAGCGGCCTCTTCGACGGCGATGCCACGGCCACGCTGGCCGACGCCTCGTTTCTCGACGGGCTCGAAGCGCTCACCGTCCAGGCCAGGATCGAAGCCGCGGCGGTCGGTACCAACCGGGGCATCATCTCGCAGGGACCGATCACCGGCGAGGACGCCGATCAGGGCTTTCTCATCCGCTACGATGCCCAGGGTTTCTTCGGCGGTGCCGAGAGGACCATCCTCTGGCAGGTCGATACGGCGGATTCCTGGACCCGGATCGAAGCCGGCAACCGCAGCCAGTCGACCGACGAGCAACATCTGGTCGGCGTCTGGCAAAAAGGCCTGACCCCGGCGCTGTTCGCCCAGGGCCGTTCGCTCAACGCCACCAACGTCGTCGACCGGCGCGATGCACCGCTGGCCGTGGGCGCCGGCCCGATCACCATCGGTGCCGCCGCCAAGGACGGTCCCGATGGCGGCTGGCAGGGGCTCATCGGCGAGGTGCGTCTGCGCGCCTCCGCCCTGCCCGCGACGCTGATCGCCGCCGAATATGCCAACCAGAGTGCCCCCGATCTTTTCTACGGTCTGGGTGACGACGAGCGCGGCACCAACGGCGTCGCCTCGCCGGTGGCCGTGCCGTTCGATCTCGAGACCCTGGTCGGCCAGCGTATCGACCTCGACGTGGTCGCCGCGGCCCTGCCGGTCGAAGCCGCCCCGCCGCCGGTCATTCTTGCGCTCGATCAGCCGCAACAGGGCATCGTCTCGGTGGTCGACGGGATCGTCCGCTACGTTCCCAATGCCGGTTTCGTCGGCGAGGACGGCTTCACCTACACCCTGACCGACGGGATCAAGTCGAGCACCGCCCGGGTGCGCATCAAGGTGGTCGGCGCCGGCGTCCAGCCGGGCCACTGGATCTGGTCGTTCGCACCGCCCACCCTGCCGGCCGACCGCAACCGCGTGAAGACCTGGCGCATCGGCGAGCAGGCGCTCGAATCGATTTCGCTCGACGTCGACGACGTGCTGCTCGGCATCCTTCCCGACAGGCCCTATACCGGCACGGTCGCCTGGAAGACGCCGGAAATTCCCTGCCCCTTCGTGCTGGTCGGCGGCGACATGAAGCCCAAGAGGCAGCAGCAGGCCCATGCCTATGATCGCTGGCTCAACGGCGTGGCGATGCTGTTCCGCTGGAGCATGAGAAAGAACGTCTCCTATCGCGGCGGCCGGCCGTTCTATTTCCTCTCGCACATCCATGTCGACTGGAAGGCCGACGACATCGTCTGGGCCGATTTCATGCGCGGCGGCATGCCGCAGCCGGCGGCCCTCGATCGCATGCCGCTGCTCTATCTGCAGAACCTCTATTTCAACGGCGGCTGTATCTTCTTCAACAACGATACCGGCAGGAATCCCGGCATGGAGAAGTTCCAGCCGCATTCCGACGTCTATCAGGGCGACGGCTACGACATCATCGGCGCCAGGATCGGCCGCTGCCGCATCGAATGGCGCGGTCAGTGCTGGTACACCTCGCCGGGCAGCGCCGGGCAGAAATACCAGATCGGGCAGAACTGGGTGATCAAGGACACGACCCATCACCCGCTGCCCCGGCCGTCCTACCATCCGGTCAGCCGCAAGATCGAATGGGTCAAGCCCTACAAGGCCACCGCCTATGACTTCGACAAGGGGCAGTATCCCTCCTTCGCCTTCGACAATATGTGGATGGTCATCGACCCCGAGGACGACGATCCGACCACCTATTTCGGTCCCAGGGGCGGGATCGGCGGCACCGTCGGTTATGACGCGTCCACCCGTCGGATGATCTTCCCGACGGCCAGGGGCGGCGCCAATCCCGAGCCGATCTATGCCGGCACCGCCTATGCCGCACCGGCCGGCCAGGAGCCCTCGATCATCACCCCCTCCGACGTCGGCCTCGACTACCGCATCGCCGACGTCGACACGCTCTACGCCGCGTTCGGCCAGAACTAGAAGCGGGAGTGGAACGGACCGCAGGGCCGGCGTCTCGCCCCCTGCGGTCCCTTCGTCTTGCCGGCGCGGCCCGTCGATGCCACATGCCGCAGCGTCGCGCCACGGCGCACGACGGGCACGAGAACGCCGGACGAGAGGACGGGACGATGTTGCGACGCGATCTGCTGCAGGGCCTGGGGGCGGGCGCGGTCGGCCTTCTGCTGCGGCCGTCGAGGGCGGGCGCGGCCGGTCTGGCCGTGGCACCGGGATCGCGGAGCGGACTGCCCTGGCGTTCCGGGGTGGCGCAGAACGATCCCGCCTTTGCCGAGCAGTTTGCCCGCTGGCGCGGCCGGCCGATCGATCTGGTGACCCACTGGGGCCGCTGGGATCATTTCGACGACGTGCTCGACCTGCCGCTCGACGAACGTTTCACCGGCTTCTTCTCGACCGCCTGGAAGGCCTATCACCACGTGCCGTTGCCGGCACTGGTGAGCTTTTCCTGCTGGCCGAAGAAGGAGGCGGCGGTGCCCAAGCACGATCCGTCGCGCTGGGACGCGGCGGCCGCCGGCGAACTCGATACCGCCTTTCGTGCGACCGCCCGCAAGTTCGCCCTGATGCTCGATGCGAGCGCCCATCCCTGGATCGCCGTCCGGCTGTTCTGGGAGGCCAATGGCGGCTGGTACCCGCACGCGATCAAGGGGCGGCACGAAGCCTACAAGGAGGTGCACAGGCGTTTCGCCGACATGCTGCGCGAGGAGGCGGCCAGACGCACCGCCAAGCCGCTCCATATCAGCTGGGATCCGTCGCAACAGGGCCGCGAGGACGTCGAGGCCATCTGGCCCGGCGGCGACCATGTCGATGCCGTCTGTCCGTCGCTGCACGACAAATGGGCGCACCGGTCGGAGGAGGAGTTCGACACATGGTCGCGCTCGATGGACGCCAACGGCCCGGTCGGCCTGCGGGCCTGGCTCGACTTCGCCCGCAGCCGCGACAAGCCCCTGGGACTCTCCGAATACGGTATCCTGACCCGGGCCGACCGCAAGTCGAAGGTCGGCGGCGACAATCCGGTCTATATCGAGGGCTGTTTTCGCTTTCTGAAAGAGAATGCCAGCTCGATCGTCTGGGAGACCTACTTCAATTCCAGTGACGGCCGGCTCGAGCCACGTGACGACGTTCCGCTCGCCGCCGCCGCCTACAAGCGGCTCTGGGGCGGCGCCTGAGCGCGTCCGGCCGGCCTTACCGGCGCCGGAACGAACCGCCGAAAAGAGAAGGGGCCGGTTTTACCCGGCCCCCCTTTTGTCGTCCCATCGCGCTCGTGCGTGCGCGAGGTGATTCTAGAAGAGTCTGCGGTAAGCCTCGGCAGCCCTCGGATTGTGGTGCTCGGGGTAGATCACGTGGATGTCGGGATTGCCGTGCGTGCAGTTGAAGTAGGCTTCGTAGGCGATGCTTCCCGAATTGTCCTTGAAGAACTTGTACATGTTCTCGATGAACACCGGATTGTCACCGTTGGAGCCGTGCTTGTTCTCGTCGCGCGTACCCCACTCGGCGACCGCGAGTTTCTTGCCGCGGGACTTGGCGAAGGAGAGCCAGTTCTCGATGCCGTGCGGGTCGGACGTGCTGCCATTGTACTCGGAGCGATTCCAGGCGGCCTGGGTGCGGCTGGGCAGCACGTTGTCGTAGTAGCTGACACCCACATAGTCGACCACGTCGCCGCCCGGATAGAGGTCAGCCGCGGTCTTGCCGTTGCGGGTATCCTTGGCGTTGTGCCAGTCGATCTTCAGACCGGGCGCCACCGACCGCAGTGTGCGCGCCACCTTCTGAAAGCAGCTCTTGTAGCCGCTCGGATCCTTGACGCCGCTCCAGGCGTACCAGTCACCATTGGCTTCCCAGCCCAGGCGGATGACGATATCGCCCAGACCCTGGTTCTTGAGCTGCGAGGCGATCTCGCGGAAATAGCCGTCATACTGGCCGTTCCTGCACGCGCCGAAATTGTTGCCGCCGTTCTGCGGGAAGAGCGGCACGCCGATCGACGCCAGGCGGCCTTCCGAACGCGCCCGCTTGAACTTGTTCAGGCTGCCGTTCTTGAAGTAGTTGAGCAGATCGTTCCAGTTGCCGGTATATTTGGCCCAGCCGATCACCGCCTCGACCTTGCTGCCGCGCCAGTTGCCGAAAGCGTCCGCGTCGCTGCAGGCGACACCGGAGATCCAGGAGCCGCCGCCCGACGAGGAGGGTGGATCGTAGGAGGGGGTGTAGCTCTCGTTGTTGCTGTTTTGGTTGCCGTTGTTTTTGTTATTGTTCTTTTTCGCACTCTCGGTCGAATAGGAACCCGAGCTTCCGGCGATCCTCTTCCACTTGTTGCAGAGATCGAGATTGATCTTGGCGTACTTCTGGTTACCGGCTTTCTTCTTCTCCTCGTAGCGGCCGCAATAGAGGTCGACCCGCTTTTGCGCCTCGGAGTTGCCCGAGTTGGAAACCTTCGAGTAGCTCTTGTTGGAGTTGGAACCGCCGGATCCCGAATTGCCGGCGATCCTCTTCCATTTGTTGCAGAGATCGAGATTGATCTTTGCATACTTCCAGTTTCCGGCCTTCTTTTTCTGTTCGTAGCGGCCGCAATAGAGCTCGACCCGCTTTTGCGCTTGAGATTTGCTCGAGCTGGAAACCTTCGAATAATTCTTTTCGGAACCGGACTTACCGGCGATCTTCTTCCACTTGTTGCAGAGATCGAGGTTGATCTTTGCGTACTTCCAGTTTCCTTCCTTCTTCTTCTGTTGGTAGCGCGAGCAGTACATGTCGACCCGGCGCTGCGCCTCCTTGTTGGAAGCGGCGGCGAGCCACAGGCGCGGCGTTTGTTCGGCGGTATCCCGCACGATCATCGAGGACGGGGAACCGGTGGTGAAGACCGCCGGCTGGTGCAGGCCGGCCGTCGGCGCCGAAGCGGCGGCGTCGGACGAAAAATGCGGGAAGGCATGCGCGGCTGCGGGAAGAAGGGAGACGGAGAGGAGAAGGCCGAGAACCACGCTGGTCGTGGAACATCCGCCTCTCGTCGAGGGCTCGATCTGCTTTCGGGCTGGCATGTAGACTCCTTGGTTCTTCGTCGAGCGAAGGATTCTTGGTTGAGTGGGACGATCGATCCGGGATGGATGTCGTCCGTTTCGAGGGATAGACGGGCGAGTATGAGATCTATTCCCGAAAAACTAACCTGAGGTTGATTCTTTTTTATCGCCGACGCACGACGGCCCTTCGACCAGCGCCGCAGTTCCTCCCTCGAGCCGCACGTGGCGGCCTCGTGGCGGAGGTGACCGCGTCTCGACTGTTTGACCGGCGTCCGGATTGCGCTATCGCTCGCGCCGTCCTTTCGCGGAGCCCGTGCCGGTCTTGCGAGCGCTCCGGACACTGCTCACCCGGCCACGGCTCACCCGGACGATGCCCAGATTGCTTTCGCGCCTGCGCTCGCTTTCGTCGCGCGACGGCTTCGGCCGGCGGCTGGCGACGCTCGGCAGCGGCACGATCCTGGGCCAGGCCTGTCTCGTCGTCAGCGCACCCCTGATCACCCGCCTGTTCACGCCCGAGCAGTTCGGTGTGCTGGCGGTCTTCGGCGCCCTGGTCAGCATGGCGGCGGTGGTCATGGCGTTGCGCTACGAGTTCGCCGTGCCGGCCCTGGCATCCGACGAGGAGGCTTTCGCGACGACCTCTCTGGGCATGGTCGCAGCCTTACTTCTGGCTCTGCTCCTCTCACTGGCGATCGCTCTCGCCGGTGTGCCGCTCGCGGTACGGCTCGACCTCGAGGTCCTGACTCCGTTCTTGTGGATCCTGCCGCCGCTGCTTCTGGCCGCCGGCTGGTGCAACGTGCTGATGCACGCCTCGATCCGCCGCGGCACCTATCACCACAACGCCAAGAGCACCTTCCTGCACTTCGCTTCTCAGGCGGCCTCGCAACTGCTCTTCGGGGTCATGGCCCTGGGGACGGCCGGGCTGATCTGGGGCTATGCCGCCGGTCAGTTCGCCAGGCTCGCTTATCTGGCCCTCACCCTGCCGAGCGACGAGCGCCGCCGCCTGCAGGCGGTCCGGCCGGCGGCGATGTGGCGCGAGGCCCGCCGGCACTGGCGCTATCCCGTCTTCGGCGCCACCTCCGGATTGATGCAGAGCGCCGCCCAGATGCTGCCGGCGATCCTTCTGGCCAGCCTCTACGGTACCGCCACGGCCGGCCTCTTCGCCCTCGGGCAACGGATGCTCGGCATGCCGGTCCGGGTCTTGAGCGAAGCCGCCAGCCAAGTGTTTCTGGGCACCGCCGGCCGGCTCGACGGCGCGGGCCGCTACCGGTTGTTCCGGCGCACCGTTTGGCGTTTCCTCGCTCTGGGGATCCTCGGCGCCCTGCCGATCCTGCTGGCGGGGCCCACCCTCTTCGCCTTCGTCTTCGGCGAACCATGGAGAGCGGCCGGGGCGATCATGCAGATCCTGATGCCCTTCTACCTCATGCGCTTTTCGGTCGTGCCCATCTCGCAAATACTCAACTTGACCGGGCGTCAGCACCATCATCTGCTGGCGTCGCTCACCATCACGGGTGCGCTCGCCGCGAGTTTCGCGCTCGGCTGGTGGTTGGCGCTCGACGCGTACACCACGATCCTGCTCTACAGTCTGGGCTCGAGCGCGTCCTTCCTGCTCTATCTGCTGCTGGCCTGGCGTGCCGCCCTGGCCGGCGTCGCCGACCCCGCACCTTCGCCCGCACCTTCGCCCGCACCTTCGATTGCCGATCCCAAGGAACGACCTCCATCATGAACGACACCGCCCTGCCCGATTTTCTGATCATCGGTGCCATGAAATCGGGCACCACCTCCCTGTGGGCCGATCTGAGGGCGAACGACGCCTTTTTCCTGCCGCAGGACAAGGAGCCCAACGTCCTGGTCAAGCAGACGACGCCCGAGGCGATCCGGCGCGACTATGCCGATCTCTTCGCGGCGGCGCGGCCGGGACAGATTCGCGGTGAGGCCTCGACCTGGTACACCAAGCGGCCGATGTTCGACGGCGTCGTCGAGCGGGCCCATGCGGCACTCGGGCCGGAACTGCGCCTGGTGATGATCGTCCGCGATCCGGTCGAACGGCTGATCAGCCACCTCAAGCACCATCTGGTGATGGGTCTGGTGCGAAGCGAGGAGTGCGATCGGGCCGTGCTCGAGGATCCGCGCTACGTCGCCTTCAGCGATTACGGCATGCAGTTGCGCCCCTGGATCGAGACCTTCGGCCGCGAGCGGCTGTTGTGCCTGAGCCTGGACGCCTTCATGGCCGACCGCCTGGGCGAGGTGCGCCGGGTCGGGAGGTTTCTGGGCGTCGACCGGCCGCAAGAGCTGGTGATCGACGGCGAGATCAGGAACGAAGGCACGCAATTGCGCAGCAACGCCCGGTCGATCTGGCGCAAGGCCACCCGCTCGAAGCTCTACAAACGCCATTTGCGGGCGATGATCCCGGACCGCCTGCGCGACGGCGTGCGCGACGTGCTCCTGCCGGTGCGGCCGGTGCCGCCCTTGCATCTCGCACCCTCGACCATGGCCGAGATCGAGGGCCGCCTGGCCCATGTCGCGGATGATCTGCACCAACTGGTCGGGCTCGACATGCGCGTGCATCGTCGCCGGTCGGCCACGGTCGAAGTGCTCGAAACCTGCTAGAGCCGGCCGCGCCCTCCTTTCGAGCCACGAGGACGAGCCATGTCTCTTTCGACCGCACCGACCGCGACCGATCGGAGCCGGGCCCGCAACCGGGTCCAGGGCCGGGCCGGCCGTCCGCTCGATGCGGCGCGCCGCACCTGGTCCGGCGCCCTGTTGCTGTTCTTCGGCTGTCTCGCCTTCTACATGCTCAATCTCGACCGCATGCCGCATCCGGACGAATTGCACCACGTGCTGGCGGCTAGGAGCCTCTTGGAGACCGGTGAGCCGCGGATCGCCGAGGGCCTCTATACCCGCGGCCTCGCTTATAGCTGGATGGTCGCCGCCAGCTTCTGGGCATTCGGCGAGGGTCTGGCGCAGGCCCGCCTGCCCTCGGTTCTCTGCATGGCCCTGCTGGTGCCGCTGGTCTTTCTCTGGTTGCGCAGCCAGGCGGGACCGCTGGCCGCCTGGACGGGCGCGCTGCTGCTGGCGACCTCGCCCTTCGCCGTCGAGATCGCCCAGTTCTCCCGTTTCTACGCACCGCAGACGCTGCTCTTCTTCGTCGGCGCCGTGCTCGTTCATGCGGGCTTCGCGCCGCTGCGGGAGTCTGGTCGGGCGCCGTTCGACCCGGGCAGGCGCGGGTTGCTGTTGGCGGCGGGCGCCGTCGCGCTGCTCGGGGCGATCTATTTTCAGCAGACCAGCCTGTTCGGCGTGCTGGGGATCGGCGTCTGGGTCGGCTGCATCGTCCTGCCCTGGCTGTTCGGCAGTGGCGAGCCCTTCGTCGCGATCACGCCGCGCATCCGCCGGCTGGCGGCGGCAGCTTTGCCGCCCCTGGCCGTGGCGGTCTTCGTTCTGGCCTGGTGGCTCGGCTTCATCGACCATATCGTCGAGCTCTATCGCTGGGCACCGGTGTTCAATCAGAGCCGGGCCGACGAGTTCTGGTTCTATTTCGTCTCCTATTTTCTCTTCTATCCGACCTTGTGGACGCTCGGCGGCCTTCTGGTGCTGGCGGCGGCGGGCCGATGGCCGCGTCCCACCTGGTTCGCGCTCTCGGTCTTCGTCGTCTCCTTCCTCCTCAATTCCTTCGCCGCGGCCAAGGCCACGCGTTATCTGGCTTATGCGCAACCCTTCCTGTTCGTGCTCTGGGGCATGGGCCTGGCGGCGACGGTCCCGTTCGTCGCCCGCCTGCTCGCCGAGCTGCGCGACGGACTGACGCAGAGCGTGAAGGGGCCGTCCATCCTCGTCCGCCGGCGTCTGGCGGGAGGACTTCTGGCGACGGCGCTGCTCATCGTGCTGCTGGCCAATCCCTTTTGGCTGCGCAGCGCCAGCATGATGGCCGACATCGCCATTCCGCCGGAAAAGCCGACGACCAACTGGCCCGCCGCTCGTGCGGCCCTGACGCCCTGGCTCGAGGAAGCCGAGATCGTCGTCACCACCGAAGAGCTCGGCACCCTCTATTTTCTCGGCCGCTACGACATCCGCTACAGCCCCTCCAAGCTCGGAGAGCTCGAGCAGGCCACGGGCCAGCCGGTCGCCGTCGATCCGCGCACCGGCCGCCCGGTGATCGCCGGCCTCGAGGAGATGGAGGTCGTCCTCGACTGCTTCGCCAGCGGCCTGCTGCTCGGGCCGATCGAGAGCTGGGGCGCGCCGGAACTGATCGACCGGGACCTCGTGGCGCTTCTCGAGCGTCGCACCCGGGCCGTCGAGCTGCCGGAGCGCAGTCACATGTTCGCCCGCGTCTGGCGTCATCCCCCTCGAAGCGGAGGCGATCCGGCCTGTGCGCCGCTCGAAAACCTCCTCGCCGGCCGATCACCATGACCGGCCGACCGGCCGGTGAGACGCCGCCGCCGAGCGTGCTGATGGTCGATCCGTCGCTCTTCAGCCTGCCCTATGACGAGCATCTCTGCCGGGCCCTGGCGCATATCGGGGTGCCAGTCACGCTGGTCGGCCGGCCCTTGCGCACTTATGAGCATCTCGAGCCCGAAGGCTTCACTTTCGCCCCGCTCTTCTATCCGCGCACCGAGACCTCGAACGCCGACTGGCGCGGCTCGCCCGGCCGGCGGCTGCTCAAGGGTCTCGAACACGCCCGGGGACTGCTGGCGCTGACCCGCCGGACGCGAACGGAGCGCCCGGACGTCGTCCATCTGCAATGGTTCGGGCTGCCCTTTCTCGACCGTCTCGCACTGCGGCGGATCGGCCGCAGCGCCGGCCTCGTCATGACGGTGCACAACTCGACCGTCCTGCACGGTGCGGCGCACGCCGCCTGGTTGCAGATCCTGGGTGACCGGCGGGCACGGACGATGTTCGATCGATACATCGTGCACACCAAGAAGACCGCGAACCATCTGGCGGAACTCGGCATCGACGCCGATCGCGTCACCCTCCTCGCCCACCCGCCCTTGCGCCTGAACCACACGGGCGGTGGAGAAGGCGCCGGTCCGCTGGTCGAAGAGTTCACTCCAAAGGGTCGTGATTCCGAGGAAAAACCGGTCCGGCTGCTCTTCTTCGGCTCGATCAAGCACTATAAGGGGGTCGATCTTCTGGTGGAGGCGGCGTTGCGGCTGGCGGCGCGCGGCCTGCCTTTCCGTCTCGACGTCCTGGGCCGGCCCTTCGAGCCGATGGACGGCCTCGAGCGGCGGGTCGCCACAGCCGGTGCGGCCGGGCGCATCCGTTTCGATCTGCGCTACATCCCGGACGGGCTCCTGGCCGAACGGCTGGCGGCGGCCGACATCGTCGTGTTCCCCTATCGCGAGATCGACGCGAGCGGCGCCCTGGCTCTGGCGGTCGAGGCGGGCAAGCCGATCGTCGCCAGCGACGTCGGCGTCTTCGGTGAGCCCGGCACGCGCGATCATCTGCGCCTGGTGCCGGCCGGTGACGTGAACGCGCTGACCGCGGCTCTGGCCGAGCTGGTGGAGGACGAAGCGGTGCGGGCCGTCTGGGCCGCGGCCGTGCGCCGGTTGAGCGGTACGATGTCGAGCTGGGAGGAGTTCGCCCGCCGCAGTCTCGAGGTCTATCGCCTGGCCGCGGACGCCGCCGCTTGCAGGAGGGGTGCGGCAATCGGCGCCGACCGGCTCGATCCCTCGCCCGAAAGGGTGCGGTGAACGATGCTCTTGCGCGCCGAGCCGCAACATATGGTAGGAGACCTCGAGCCGGCCCGCAGGAGCACCGCCCGAAAACACGCCTCCCCGAACATGCTCCGAAGTCGGCGCAACACCATGTCCCGAGAGAAGTCCCCTTGCCGGTCCTGACCCGAGGTCTTTCGATTCTCCTGCCGCTTCGGCGACCCCCGTTCCGGCGGGCGGGGCCTTGATCGGCATCCGCCGGCCGAGCGACCGGGCGCACGGGCAGGCCTTCGCCCGACCGTCGCTCGTCGGGCAGGAACGGCAGCGCGGGCTGATCGGGGTGATCGCCCGGCTGCTCTCGCACCTCTTCTCCTTCGAGGTGGTGTTCGGCCTCTATCTCTATTCCAACGCGCTCAAGCTGATCATTCCGCTGCCGCCACTGCCGGCCGACGAGACCGTGCTCCTGGCCGCCTTGAGCATCCTGATCGGCGGGACGGTGATGGTGCGCGAGGGGCTCCGGGTCGACGGGCTGGTGACGGTCGGCGCCTTTCTGCTCTTCGTCACCTATGCCTTCGTCAGTTGGAGCTGGTCGGCATCCACGATGCTGGCGCCGCGCTATCTCACCTATTACGCCACCTTCCAGTTCTGGAACATCGCCGCCGGGGCCCTGATCCTGGCCAATTCACGCGAGCGCATGGTGCGCTTCGTGCTGGTCATCCTGACGCTCTCGACCTTCATCGCCCTGGCCGGGATCTACATCTACCTGACCTATGGCAGCTTTCGCTTCTATCAGGGCTTCGAGGGCAGCGGCCGCGTCTACAATCGCTGGGGCTATGCCGCCAGCATGGGCGTGGTCATCGCCTTCGCCATCCTCGCCTATTCGTCCAGCTTCAGCCTCAAGCAACTGCTCTCGCTCGTCCTGCTGGGCGTTCTCGGCTATTTCATCCTGGTCGCCAGCAGTCGCGGCTCGCTGCTCGCCGTCATCGGCGGCTGTGCCGCCATCCTGGCGACCGGCATGCCGAAAATCTCACGCGACCAGAGCATTCGGCTGAACCGCGCCCAGATCATCGCCGTCGTCGTCATCGTCTCGATCGTCGCGGTGATCGCCGTGCAATTGACGATGGGCACCTCGTTCGCCACCTTCCGCCGATTCGTAAAGCTCTACGAGCAGGCGCAGAACGTCAATCTCGTCTTCGGCGCCAATCGCTTCAGCTATTGGGATGCGGCGCTGCGCTACTGGTATTCCGCGCCGCTGTTCGGACACGGCATCGGAAACTTCTCCATCCTGTTCTACAGCAAGGAAATCCTGGGCTCGCACGCGCACAACCTCGTGCTCGAGCTCCTGGCCGACATGGGCTTCGTCGGTCTTTGCCTGTTCGGCGTGCTGCTCTGGTCGGCCTTTCGCCATCTGAGCTTCGTCCGGCTCTCGAACGATCCGCTCCTGCTGGTGGTCTTCATGCTGGCCATCTCGCGTCTGACCGTCGGCATGTACAGCACCGAGCTCGCGGCGATGGACGAGCTCTTCGTGTGTATCGGCATGCTCACCCTGCGCCCGCCCGAGCGCTGAAGAAAGATCCCTCCGAGGCGCCCGAACTCCCGTGAGGCATGGGCGATACTTCGTCTGCTTCGTCTCGAGCTCTTCGCCGGTCAGCAACCCAATCGTTCGGCGAGATCGACCAGATCCCGGGCGACGAAGGTCCAGGGACCGGTGGGCCCGAGGTCGCGCCCCGCCTCGATCCCGTGCTCTTCCGGCCGGGGAAAGAAGGCGGTCTTAAGCCCCAGAGCGGCCGCAGCCGCGAGATCGTCGTTGTGTGCCGCCACCATCATGCATCGGGCGGGCTCGAGGCCGAGCATGGCGACCGAGCGCAGATAAGCTTGCGGCGAGGGCTTGTAGGCCCCTGCCGGCTCGGCGCCGAGAACGGCGTCCCAGACCAGCCCGGCGTGGCGCGCCAGATCGACCATCAGCGCCACATTGCCGTTGGAGCAGGGAGCGACGACATAGCGGCTCTTCAGCCGGGTCAGGCCCGGGACCGCGTCCTCCCACGGATCGAGCCGGTGCCAGGCGAAGGTGAGCCGGTCGATCGCCGCCTCGTCGAGCCCCTCGACCCCGAACGCCGCCAGCGTCTCGACCAGATTCTCGCGGTGCAGCCGATCGAGCGTGACGAAGCCGCGTTCGCCCGAACGAATGCGCTGCATCGCCGGCTGGTAGCGCGCCCGCCAGGCCCGGGCGAAGGCGTCGGCATCGACCTCCAGGTCCGCCGCCTCGACCGCCCGGGCGATCGAGGCGCGCCAGTCGACCAGCGTGCCGAACACGTCGAACAGCAGGGCACGAACCTCCGTGCGCATCTCGACCGCACGATCCGTCACGACCTTCTCCTCCTCCAGCCGCCGTTCCAGCAACAGCACGTCGCGCCAGTGCCCGGCCATCACACCGCTACCGGTCCGAAAACCATCATCGGCGCGGGGCACCATGCGGCCGATGCGCTCGCGCCGGCCGACGATCCTGAAGCCGCAGGTCCGATGCAGGGCCAGACTGGCCGCGTTCTCGGGAAAGATGCCGGCCTGCAGTGTCCACAGACCGGCTCGCCGGGCTTCCTCGATCAGCCGCTCGAGCAGGGCTCTGCCGATGCTCCGCCCCCGCCAGCCGGGCGCCACGTAGAGTCCGACCTCGCCCACACCGGCATAGACCGGGCGTGTGGAGACCGGCTGCACCGCCGCCCAGCCGACGACCGCCCCACCCTCGTCGACCGCCACCAGGCGCGGCCGCTCGAGGCGGGTCCGATCGAAGTCCGCCCATGACGGCGCGACATGCTCGAAGGTCGCATGACCCGTGGCGATGCCGGCTTCGTAGATGGCGAGCACCTCGGGCGCATCCCCGACCCGCATCTCCCGGATCACCCGCGTCCCTTTCCTCTTTCGGCCCCCTATCCCTTGACCGCGCCCAGCGTCAGGCCGCGGACGATGTAGCGCTGGGCGATCAGGGCGATCAGCACCGGCGGGATCATGGCGATCATCGCGCGCACCGCCATGAACCAGAACTGCACGCCGCGGGTGTCGATGGCACCGGCCATGTGCACCGGCACGGTGATCGCCTCCTTGGACGCGATGGTCAGCGCGAAGATGAACTCGTTCCAGGTGAAGGCGAAGATGATGAGACCCGTCGCGGCGATCGAGGGGGCGGCCAGCGGCAGGGCGATGCGCCAGAAGGCCGAGACGTGGCCGCAGCCGTCGACCATCGCCTGCTCTTCCAGTTCCACCGGCAGATCGAGGAAGGTCTGGCGGACGATCACCACGACGAAGGGCAGGACGAAAGTGGCGTTGACCAGGATCAGCGCCAGATGGGTGTCGAGCAGGCCCACCGCGCGCATCATCAGATAGAAGGGGATGACGACGGCGACCGGCGGCAGGATGCGCTGGGAGAGGAACCAGATGGTGATGTCGCGGCCGGAGACCAGCCGGTAGCGGAAGCGGGCGAGCGCATAGGCGGCCGGCGTGCCCAGCGCCAGCGCCAGGAGTGAGGCCAATCCGGCGATGATCGTGCTGTTGGCGAGCGCCTGGCGGGTCTCCGGCGTGAACGCCTGCTCGATCCAGTTGGCCAGTGTCGGCTCGAAGTGGATCCAGGGAATGCCCAGCCCGACCACGGTGAAAGTGTCCATCGGATTGCGCAGGGAGGTCGAGAGCGACCAGTAGATCGGAAAGAAGAAGATCATCGCCACCAGCACGGCGGCCAGCGAAGCCAGGGCATAGGTGAACGGTTCTCGCCCGCCGGCTCGTGTTTCCGCCGGATCAGCCATAGGTCTGCCTCAGGCGCCTGAAGAAGAGGGTGACGACGATGCTGACCACGATCAGAAGAACGAAGGCCATGGCACTGGCATAGCCGAGATCGAAGAAGCGCAGCCCCGTCCTGAAGGCGAACAGCGAATAGGGCTGGGTGGCGACGCCCGGGCCGCCGCCGGTCATGGCGAAGGGGATGTCGAACAGCTTGAGGGCTTCGGCCAGACGCAACAGGAGCACGATGACGATGGTCGGCTGCAGCACCGGCAGGAGGATCCGCCAGAGCAGATCGAGGGCCCCGGCCCCGTCGATCCGTGCCGCCTCGATCAGCTCGTCCGGCACACCCTGCAGGGCAGCGAGAAAGACGAGAAAGCAGAACGGCGTCCACTGCCAGATGTCGACGAGGATGACGGAAAAGAGCGCCCAGCCGGGATCGGAGAGCCAGGGCACGCCCGTCCAGCCCAAGGGACCGCCCTCTTCGTAGAAGATGGTGAAGAAGCTGTAGGCGACGGCGATCGGTGTCGCGAAGATCGGCAGGATCATCACCGTGCGAAAAAACGGCCGGCCGAACAGCTTTCGATTGAACAGCACCGCCAGAAGAAAGCCCAGAACCAGTTCGAGCGGCACCGCGACGAAGACGAAGACGAGGCTGACCCGGATCGCCTCGTGCAGTTGCGGGTCGCTCCGCATCCGCGCGAAATTGTTCCATCCGACGAAGGTGGTGACGTTGGTCTGATCCTTGATCACCACGTTTCTGGTGCGCGGCGTGCCGTCGCTCTTGAGCACCGGCTGGCCCGCCTCGTCGAGCACCGGCTCCTTGACCCGCGTCACCGACGTCGTCTGGTCGATCTTCACGAAACTCAGATAGAGCGAATAGCCGAGCGGAAAGACGGTGAACGCCAGCACCCAGAGCACCGCCGGCATCAGGAACAGAAAACGTATCCGACTGGTCCAGCGCATCTCTCGTCAGTTTTCCCGACGGGGCCGGCCCCCCGAAGAAGGAGCCGGCCCGCGATCGTCGTGCATCGGACAATCAGGGCGGAGAATCAGGGCGCGTAGCCGATCGCCTCTTGATAGTCCTTCAACTGGCTCTCCCGGCCGATGCGCTTGGTGACCGGCTCCCAGGCCGCCGCGGTGTCGTCGAGCGCCTGTTGCGCCGTCTTCGAGCCGGACATCGCCGCCGACAGATTCTTGTCGAGGATGTCCCAATATTCGAAGCTGCCGGGAATGCGCAGATAGGTCAGGCTGGTCGGCGCGTAGAACAGCTCCTTGTAGGCGTGGGTATAATCCTCGGCGTCTTTGGCGTCCCAGCCGGCGGCGACATAGTCCTCGACCTTGGCCGTGCCGCCGTCCTTTTCCAGGAACTGATAGGAAAAGCCCGGATCGACGCCGTCCCAGCCGTACATCGCCATCATCTTGCTGACCGGCTCGATCGCCATCAGGGCGAGGAAACTGTAGGCGGCCTCGGGATTGGCCGAAAAGTTCGAGACCACGCCGTGCCACGAGCCGCCGGTGGTGTTGCCGACGACGTTGGGCGGATCGGCCGCGACGAACTCCTTCCTGGTCATGTCGTAATATTCGTCGGAGCCCGGCAATTGCGCCGAGGCGCAGTCACCGCGGACGACCGAGCGGCTCTCGTCCTGGCAGAGCGCACCGACGTCGCCCCAGGAATAGACGAAGACCGCCTTGCCTCTCAGAAAATAGTCCCAGGCCTCGCCGAGCGACCAGCCGACCTGTGCCGCGGGGCCGGTCTCGTGCAGCGCCTGGAGGAACTCCAGCGCCTTGACGTGACCCGGACCGTTGATCAGCGGGGTCATGTCGGTCGGATCGAACCAGTAGACATTGTGCGTCCGGTCGACCGCGTCGCCCGGATTGACGACGAAGGAGGCCGAGAGCGACTGGAAGTGATAATGCCCCTGCTCACCGACCTTGAGGTGCAGCACCGTGCCGCTGTCCGGTTCGGCATCGTGCTCGTCCCAGTTCTTGCCGTTGAAATATTTCGAGATGTCGAGCAGTTGCTGCCAGGTCGCCGGCGGCACCGGCATGTCGTAGCCATATTCGGCCTTGAACGCCGCCTGGTGCTCGGGATCCTCGAGCACGCTGCGGCGGTAATAGAGCACCTGGCCGTCGGCGTCGTTGAGCACGCCATAGGCCGCGTCGCCCCAGTGATGCAGGGTCTTCAGGGAAGGCGGCATGACGTCGTAGGACCATTGCGGGAAATCGCCCGAGTCCATCAGCTCACCGATCTCGAAGCCGTAGCCGGCCGGCGCGATGTCGCCATACCAGAAGGCCCCGACCATGAAGGCGTCGTACTGGCCCGTGCCGTTGCGCAGATCGAGCATCATCTTGGTGTAGTGCTCGGCAAAAGGCAGCTCGACGATCTCGACCTTGCCGCCCGAGAGCTCCTCCCAGATCGGCCGGAACGAGTAGAGCGGGCCGGAGATGCCGCCATTGGGTCCCGCACCGTTGACCGTGACCGAGATGGTGACGTCCTCGAACGGCTGCTCCTCGGGCCCGAAGAGCGCGCCCAGCTGCTCCTGCGGCACGGTGATCCGGCGATCGTCATATTCCGGTCCGAGCTTGAGCGTGACCGTGCCGTCGTCGTTCCAGTCGACATGCTCACCGGCGCCTGCCTGCGGGCCGTAAAGAACCGCCGTCAGCGCCAGAGCCGTCATCGTGCCGTTCAGGACGTGCCCGTGCCGTCGCATCCTTCGTCCTCCCCGTTTTCGTTCGTTCCCGTGCCGGCCCCGCTTCTCGTCGTCGTTCCGGTAGGGGTCGGCATCCGAAGGACGGTAGGAACAGGGCTTTCGGCTTGTCAAGCGCTGCAGGCGGCGACGCGATGCCGCCGGGCTTTTCCACAAATCCGTGGATCGTTCTGTCGATGACGGCGGGACGGCGGCTCGATGACCGCCACGGGCGAAGCACTTGCCGGCAAGCGACGGGAACGACGCCCTCGGGCACCCCCGGGTATCGCATCGGCCGGGCGGCGGCGGCGGCCTTCTTTCATGTCCGCGCGCGCCGACCTACAAGGCCCGCGGACCTCGTCGTCGCCTGCGCGCGTCGTTTGCAAAGAAAGCCCGAGAGCATCCGATGTCGACCACCACGCCCTCCCCGACTCCGGTAGCCCCCGGTCCGGCCGCTCTCAGCGAACGCCAGCGCCGGGAGATCGACTATCACAAGGCGCACGCCGAAAAGAGGGCGCATCTGGCCGAGCAGCCGGTCGCCTTCGACGTCGTCGACGATCGTGAACGCCGATGGTGGAACGCCTACTGGTCGGTCTACGACATCCTGCTGCGCCACGATCTCGAGGGCAAGAGGGTGCTGCTGCCCGGCTGCGGCTTCGGCGAGGACGCCGTGCGCCTCGCCAGGCTCGGAGCCGAGGTCTACGCCTTCGACATCTCACCCGAGATCGTCGAGGTCGCCCGACACCGCCTGCGCCACCTGAAGGTCGAGGGTGTGACGCTGCAGGTAATGGCGATCGAGGCCGTGCAGCACGAGGACGCCTTCTTCGACTACGCCTTCTTTCTCGACATTCTGCATCACGTCGACATTCCCCGCGCGGCGACCGAGATCGAACGGGTGCTCAAGCCCGGCGGCTGGCTGATCGGCGATGAATTGTACACGCACAGTTTCGTGCAGAAGAACATCCGCGAGAGCCGGCTGGTCGATCGCTTCCTCTATCGGCGGATGCACGACTACATCTACGACACCGAGCACTCCTACATCACCGAAGACGAGAAGAAGATCGACGAGCAGGATCTGCAGGTGATCGAACGACTCTGCGCCCGGTTCGAGAAATCCTACTACAACAGCCTGACCGGCCGTTTTTTCCCCGACAGGCACGACGGGCTGAGCCGGTTCGATCGTCTGGCGACCCGGGCGATCGGGTCGATGGGGCGGTTCACCGCCGGCCGGGTGGTGTTCGAAGGCCGGCTGCCGGCTTGAGACGAGCCCGGGACGAGAAAATCACCGTACCGCCTTCTCCCGTTCGAGCAGTTTCTTCTTGCGTTCCGGCCCCCAGCGATAGCCGCCCGGATCACCGCTCGAGCGCGCATCGCTGCGGACGATGCGGTGACAGGGGACGAGGACGGCCACGGGGTTGGCGCCGCAGGCGCTGGCCACGGCGCGTGTCGCCCCGGGCCGGCCGATCGCCGTCGCAATCTCGGCATAGCTGGCGGTGCGGCCGGCCGGAACGGCGCGCAGGGCGTCCCAGACCTGCTTCTGAAAGGCGGTGCCCTGGATGTCGAGCGGCAGCTCGAAGGCGCTCTCCGGCCGCTCGATCGCAGCGATCGTGCGCGCCACCCATGCCGCGGCCTCGGCCGGCACCGCGCTCAACCGGGCCCTGGGAAAAGACCGGGCCAGATCGGCCACCAGAAGGGCCTCGTCCTCCCCGAATCGGACCGCGCAAAGGCCGCGTGCGGTACGGGCGACGAGACAGAGGCCGAGCCAGGTCGGCACGCAGGCATGGTGGATCGTCTGATCGACACCGCCGGCACGCCAGGCCGAGGGGGGCATGCCCAGAACCTCTCGCGCCCGGGAATAAAAGCGCCCGGTCGTCGCATAGCCGGCCTCGTGGACCGCCTCGGTGACGCTCGGTGCGTCGGCCAGCCGCTCGCGCAGGCGGGCCTCGCGGCAGGCCATCGCATAGGCCTTGGGTGTGACGCCCAGTTGCGCCTTGAACAGACGGTGGAAGTGATGCGGGCTCATGCCGGCCGCCGCCGCCAGCCGCTCGAGAGCTGGCGGCTCCTCGTCCTCCTCGATCATCCGGCAGGCGGCCTCGACGGCTTCGCTCCGTCTCTGGCCCGAGGACATCTCCCTGGGCCGACAGCGCCGGCAGGGCCGAAAACCCGCCGCTTCCGCCTCGGCGTCGAGATCGAAGAAACGCACGTTCCCCGGCGCGGGCCGGCGCGAGGGGCAACTCGGCCGGCAATAGACAAGGGTGGTGACGACGGCGTAGACGAATTCCCCGTCGCACGCCGCATCCCGCGCCAGCACGGCGTTCCAGCGCGCCCGGGCCGGCGACGCGGCTTCACGGGGCGATCCTTGGCGCATCGAGACCGGGTCGGACATGAACGATCTCCTCCACTCGGTGGTCCTCGTCGGGATCTAGCCCTGGAGGCGGTATCACGCAGTCCGTTTCTTGCTCTCGGAGTGATTCGAAAGCGACGTTCTGGTCCTTCGAGCGGCGGCCCCGTCTAAGCCCTCACCGCCTCGAGCGCCGCCCGGTAGAGCGCCGCGTAGCGTGCGGCCGGTCGGCGCCAGCCCACTTCGTGGGCCATGCCGCGACGCTGCAGGGCGCGCCGGTCCCCGACCGTGCGATGAAGACGGATCGTCCGGTCGATGGCGGCTTCGAGCGCCTCGCCGGTGGTGGGAGCGAACTGGATGCCGGTCGCCACGCCGTCGGCCAGGGCGGCGTCGTTGGCGTCGATCACCGTATCCGCCAGCCCGCCGGTGCGGGCCACCACCGGCACGCAGCCGTAGCGCAGGCCGTAGAGCTGGGTCAGNNAGGCCGCAGGGCTCGAAGCGCGAGGGCACGAGGATCGCGTCCGCCCCGCCCTGCATCAGGTGCGAGAGCGATTCGTCATAGCCGAAGACGCAGCCGATGCGGCCGGGATGGGCCGCGGCGGCCGCGGCGAACCCCGCTTCGAGGCCGGCGTCGCCGGCCCCCAGCACCGCCAGCTGGCCGCCGCGGCCGAGCAGATGCGGCAGGCGGTCGAGCAGCAGATCCATGCCCTTTTGCCAGGAGAGCCGGGTCACGACGCAAAAGAGCGGTGCTTCGGGGTCGCCGTCGAGACCGAGCCGTGCCTGCAGTGCGGCCTTGTTCTCCGCCCGCCGATCGAGCGTCGTCGCATCGTAGCGGCAGGGCAGATGCAGGTCGGTCGCCGGGTTCCACACCTCCTCGTCGATGCCGTTGACGATGCCTTCCAGATCGAGGGCACGGTCGCGCAGCAGGCCGTCCAGCCCCATGCCGAACTCCGGGCCGAGAATTTCCCGGGCATAGGTCGGGCTCACCGTGGTCAGCCGGTCGGCATAGTAGAGCCCGGCCTTGAGCATGCCGATGGCACCGTAATATTCGACTCCGTCGACCGCATAGGCCCGCGCCGGCAGCCGCAGCTCGGCCAGCATGGTGGCCGGCACCTGGCCCTGAAAGGCGATGTTGTGGACGGTGAAGACGGTGGCCGGCCGGGCTTCTCCCGCCAGCGCCAGATAAGCCGGCATCAGGCCCGCCTGCCAGTCGTGACCGTGCACCACGTCCGGCCGCCAGTCACCGCCGGCCGTTCCCTCCAGCAGACCGAGGCCGATCTCGGCCGCCACCCAGGCGAGGGCGGCGAAGCGCTGCGGATTGTCCGGCCAGTCGCCGCCGTCCGGGCCGCGATAGGGGTCGCCCGGCCGATCGTAGAGGTGCGGCGCATCGAGGACGTAGAGGTCGAGCCCCCCCTGCACCCGGTCCCCCTTCACCCGGTCCCCCTGCACCCGGTCCGATGCGACTCCGTCGGCCGCCAGGAGCCGCGCCGCACCACCCATCAGATCGTCGATTTCGGCGACCGTGCGGGTCTCGTCCAGCGCCGCCACGACCGCCGGATAACCCGGCAGCAGCGTGCGCATCGCGATCCCCTCTCCCGCCAGGGCGCCGGGCAGGGCACCCGCCACGTCGGCCAGCCCGCCGGTCTTGATCAGCGGAAAGAGCTCCGAGGTGACGGACAGGACCTTCATGGAGCGGGACGCCGATCACACAGATGGGCGATCAGACCGCTGGTCGAGCCGTCGTGCACCGCCGCCGGACCGCCCTGCAGTTCCCCGAGCACGACCCCCGCCAGCTGCTTGCCCAGTTCGACGCCCCACTGGTCGAAGCTGTCGATCTGCCAGACGATGCCGCGGGTGAAGATGGCGTGCTCGTAGAGCGCGATCAGCCGACCGAGTGCCGCGGGCGTGAGCCGGTCGTGCAGGATGGTGGTCGAGGGACGGTTGCCGGCGAAGACCTTGTGCGGCAGGAGCCGCTCCAGCTCTTCGCCCTGCATGCCGGCCTTCTCGAGATCGGCACGCGCCTCCTCCGCCGTCTTGCCGAAGGCCAGGGCCTCGCTCTGCGCCAGGCAGTTGGCCAGGAGCTTGGTGTGATGGTCGGCCAGATCGGCCAGCAGGGCGGGTGCGGTCGGATGGACGCCGGCGATGAAGTCCGAGGGCACGATCGACGTGCCCTGATGGATGAGCTGGTAGAAGGCGTGCT
>JAGREO010000157.1 GCA_020446525.1 Geminicoccaceae bacterium
ATGGGCGTGGGCGGCGGCTTCATCATGCTGCCGGCGATGATCTATCTGATCCGCATGCCGACCAACGTCGTGGTCGGCACCTCGCTGCTGCAGATCGGCTTCGTGACCACGCTGACCACCTTCCTGCACGCCTACACGAACCACTCGGTCGACATCGTGCTGGCCCTGTTGCTGATCGCCGGCGGCGTCGTCGGCGCCCAGTTCGGCTCGCGCATCGGCGCCAGGCTGCGCGGCGAGCAGCTACGCGTCCTGATGGCGCTCATGGTGCTCGGTGTCTGCGGCAAGATCGCTTTCGACCTGGTCGCCCAGCCGGTCGATCCCTACTCGATCGCCCGAGGCTTCTGACCGCGGCTCGATCCGCCACTCACCCGGCGTCGCGGCGAAACACCGTGCGCCCGTCGACCAGCGTGCGATGCACGCGACCCTGCACCAGCCGGCCCTCGAAGGCGGTGTTCTTGGCCAGGCTGGAGAGGCCGGCTTCCGTCACCTTCCAGGGCTCTTCGGGATCGAACAGCAGCAGATCGGCGGGAACGCCCACGCTCAGCCTGCCTGCCGGCAGCCCGAGCAGATCGGCCGGCGCCACGGTCATCCGGTGCAGCAGGTCGAGCAGCGTCATGTGGCCTTCGTGGACCAGGCGCAGGACCACCGGCAGCATCGTCTCCACACCGACCACACCCCAGGCCGCGCTGGCGAAGGGCAGGCGCTTGCTGTCCTGATCCTGCGGACAGTGGTCCGATGCGACGACGTCGATGGTGCCGTCGACCAGACCCGCCACCACCGCCTGCCGGTCCGCCTCCGCACGCAGCGGCGGGCGGGTCTTGGCATAGGTGCGATAGCCCTCGACCTCGAGCTCGTTCAGGGCCAGGTGATGCGGCGTGGTATCCGCCGTCACGCGCAGACCTCTCGCCTTGGCCGAACGGATCGTCGCGATCGCCGCTTCCGTCGAGACGCGGGCGGCGTGGTAGCGGCCGCCGGTCAGCTCGACCAGGCGCAGGTCGCGCTCGATCATCATCGCCTCGGCGCAGGCCGGAATGCCGGCCAGACCGAGCCGCACCGCGATCGGCCCCTCGTTCATCACCCCGCCCGCCGCCAGCGCCGGATCCTCGGGATGCTGGATCACCAGCCCGTCGAAGGTCGTCGCATAGGTCAGCGCCCGCCGCATCATCTGCGCGTCGGCCAGCGCCCGCTCACCGTCGGTAAAGGCGACCGCACCCGCGGCCTTGAGCAGGCCGAGCTCCGCCAGCTCCTTGCCGGCGCGTCCCCTGGTCAGCGCCGCATAGGGATAGATCTTGACCGAGCGCAACTGACGGCCGCGGCGGGCGACGAATTCCAGCATCGCCGGATCGTCGATCGGCGGTGTGGTGTCCGGCAGCAGCGCCACCGAGGTGACCCCGCCCGCCGCCGCCGCACGGCAGCCGCTCTCCAGCCGCTCCTTGTGCTCCGAACCGGGTTCGCCGAACTGCGCGCGCATGTCGACCAGCCCCGGCGCGAGGCAGAGGCCCTTTGCGTCGATGAGCTCGTAGCGGCCGTGCGGCGGTGCGAGGAAGTCGCCGATGCCGGTGATCCTTCCTCCCTCGACCCGGACCTCGCCCCGGCCGTCGCGGCCGGTGGCCGGATCGAGAAGGCGGGCGTTGAAGATCAGGCAGCCGTCGGTCCGCCGTTCCATCAGGCGGCGGCACTCGTCGTTGCGCGCAGGTGGCGGGTGAGCGCATCGAGACACGCCATGCGCACCGCCACGCCCATCTCCACCTGATCGAGGATGGCGCTGCGATCGATGTCGTCGGCCACCACGCCGTCGATCTCGACCCCGCGGTTCATCGGCCCCGGATGCATGATCAGGGCATCGTCCCGGGCGAAGGCCAGCTTTTCCCGGGTCAGGCCGTAGAGGGCGAAATACTCGCGGATCGACGGGACGAAGGCGCCCTGCATCCGCTCGAGCTGCAGCCGCAGCATCATGACGATGTCGACACCGTCGAGGCCGCTTCGCATGTCGTGATGGGTCTCGGCACCCAGACACTCCATCGACGCCGGCACCAGGGTCGGCGGTCCGACCAGCCGCACCCGCGCGCCCACGGCCAGCAGCAAGAGCAGGTTGGAGCGGGCGACCCGCGAATGGAGCACGTCGCCGCAGATCGCCACGGTCAGTCCCTCGAGCCGCCCCTTGCGCCGGCGGATGGTGAGCGCGTCGAGCAGCGC
>JAGREO010000017.1:0-13564 GCA_020446525.1 Geminicoccaceae bacterium
CGAACCAGCCGAGCCAGAGGATGAAGGTTCCGAGCGTGGCGAGCGGCAGGGACGAGCCCGGCATCGGCTGCGAACGGCCGTCCCGGGTGAAGCGGCCGTTGCGCGCGCCGAGCAGCACGCCGCCGACCAGAGCGGCCCAGCCGCCCACGGAATGGACCAGCGTGGAACCGGCGAAGTCCGAAAAGCCCAGTTCTTTCAGCCAGCCTCCGCCCCATTGCCAGGAGCCGGTGATCGGATAGATGAAGCCGGTCAGCACGACGACGAACAGCAGGAACGGCCAGACCTTGACGCGCTCGGCCATGGTGCCCGAGACGATCGAGGCCGCCGTGGCGACGAACACCATCTGGAAGAACCAGTCCGACGAGGCGGCGTAGCCGGCGGAATAGTCGCCCGCGGCCGCGGCCGTGTCGTCCGGCGACCAGACGGCGAAGCTGCCGATCCAGCCGCCGTCGACGCCGGAATACATCAGATTGTAGCCGACGAGATGATACATGATGCCGGCGATGGCGAAGAGCGCGATGTTCTTGAGGCACTGCGTGCCGACACTGCGCTTGCGGACAAGGCCCGCCTCGAGCATGGCGAAGCCGGCGGCCATGAACATGACGAGAAAGCCGGTCATCAGGAAGAGCAGGGTGTTGAGGATGAAGGCGGTTTCCGGCGCCACGCCGGCTGCCTCCGCCGTCGCCACGGTCGCCGCCGAAGCAGTGTCCTGTGCCCACGCGGCATCGCCCGTCATCCAGAGCACCGTACCGGCCATGACCGGCATCACCTTCCTCAGGTCGCGAATTATCATGCCCATCTCCCGCTCTCGTCCCAACGGCGTTAATCTCAGGCGGGGCGCGACGCGTGTTGCCGCCACACCCGCATCTCGGGGGATCAGGAGGCAAGCGCCGTGCCAGACGGCCGATCGACCGCCTCTCGTGCGCCAGGATGTGGATTGGTGCTGATTTCGCAGGCAGGAGATGCGGCGTTGCCTGATTTTTGAGCAGGACCGCTCCGGTGTGATCCAGTCTACTCGAGTGGAGAGAAATTCCGTGCAGCAGAGCCGTTGCGACATCATCATCCTGGGCGGCGGTCCGACGGGTCTGGCGCTGGCTCTGGCGCTGGGCGGCATCGGCGCCGAAGTCCTGGTGATCGAGGCCCGGCCCCTGGAGCAGCTCGCCGACGACGCGCACGACGGACGGGTGACCGCCATCGCCGCGGCCTCGCAGCGGATGCTCGAAGCGATCGGTGCGTGGGAGGGCATGGCCGCGCAGGCGCAGCCGATCCTCGACATCGAGGTCGGCGAGCCCGGCACCATCGGTCGGGTGCACTACGACCATGCGGAGCTGGACGAGGGGCCCCTGGGCTGGATCGTCGAGAACCGGCTGATCCGCCGAGCCCTGATCGCCGCGCTCGCCGCCTGTCCGGGCGTCACCGTCGAGGCACCGGCGCGCGCTGCGACGATCGACCGCGACCCCTCCTTCGTCCGCCTGACGCTCGAGGACGGAACCCGCGCGCAGGCGCCCTTGCTCGCGGTCTGTGAGGGCCGATTCTCCACCACCCGTGGCCGCCTCGGCATCCGGGCACGGCAAAAGCGCTACGGCCAGACGGGTATCGTCTGCACCCTGGCGCACGAAAAGCCGCATCATGGGCTCGCCGTCGAACGCTTCTTCGCCGACGGCCCGTTCGCGATGCTGCCGATGATCGGCTCCGCGGACGATCCGCACCGCTCGTCGATCGTGTGGGCGCTGGAAGACGGGCTCGCCGCCGACGTCGGCGCCCTCGCAGGCGATGCTTTCGCGGCGGAGGTTCAGGCGCGCTTCGGCGACATGTATGGCCGGCTGACGCTCAGCGGACGACGCTGGAGCTATCCTCTGGTGCTGGTTCGGGCGGAAAGCTACACGACCGACCGGGTGGCGCTGGTCGGCGATACGGCCTGCGGCATCCATCCGATCGCCGGGCAGGGCTGGAATCTGGCGCTGCGCGACGTCGCGGCCCTGGCCGAGATCACCGCAGACCGCCTAAGACTCGGCCTCGATCCCGGCGACGCTGCGGCACTGGCGGCCTATGCCGGTTGGCGCCGCTTCGACGGGACGACGCTGGTGGCGGTCACCGACGGCATCAACGGTCTTTTCGCCAACGACGTCTTTCCCCTGGCCCTGGCTCGCGAGACGGGGCTGGCGATGGTCGAGCACCTGCCGCCGGCCAAGCGGTTCTTCATGCGCCACGCCATGGGCCTGCTCGGCGACCTGCCGCGGACGATGCGCGGCGCGCTTGTTTGAATGCCGCCGACCCCGCCACGGCACCGGGTGCGGGCGCCTCGAACCTATAAACAACATAATTAAAATGTAAAAATAAATGTAGTTTGACAAAGAAGTGTGAAATAAAGAATATCACGGGCAGCCGCCGTTCGATACCGGGCCGCGGCCTCGGCTGGGATGCCAAACGAGGAGGATGTCCCTTGGTTTCGAGAGTCCTGACCGCCAATCATCTCGCCTCGGGCGACGTGGTCTATCTGGCCGCCGACGGCTGGACGCCGCTTCTGCGCGACGCGCTGATCGCATCCGACGCGGCGGCCGAAGCTTGCCTGCTCGGGCGCGCTGCCCGCGACGAGGAGGCCGACATCGTGGTCGATCCCTATCTGGTGGAGGTCGAGCATTCGGCCGGACGGATCGAGGCGGTGCACTATCGCGAGCGCTTCCGTGCGCGCGGGCCGTCGGTGCGGCCCGATCTCGGAAAGCAGGCGCTCGCCGGCGCACTGGCATGAGCGCCACCGTGCTCGAGGCACCGGTCGGCGCGTCCGTGACCCCCGCCACCTATTGCTACGACGCGTTCGACAAGCAGTTCGTGGCGGAGCGTACCGCGCAGTTCCGCGACCAGGTCGAGCGGCGTCTGGCCGGACTGTTGACGGAGGAGCAGTTCAAGCCTTTGCGGCTGATGAACGGCGTATATCTGCAATTGCACGCCTACATGCTGCGGGTCGCCATTCCCTATGGTACCCTTTCGGCCGTGCAGTTGCGCCGGCTGGCCGATATCGCGGAGCGCTTCGACAAGGGCTACGGGCACTTCACCACGCGGCAGAACCTGCAGTTCAACTGGCCCAGGCTGGTCGAGATACCCGACATTCTCGAGCAACTGGCCGAGGTCGAGATGCACGCCATCCAGACCTCCGGCAACTGCATCCGCAACGTCACCACCGATCAGTGGGCCGGTGTGGCGGCGGACGAGATCATGGATCCGCGACCCTGGTGCGAATTGCTGCGCCAATGGTCGTCCCTGCATCCGGAATTCAGCTTCCTGCCGCGCAAGTTCAAGATCGCGGTGACCGGCTCGCCGGTCGATCGCGCCGCCGTCGCGACGCACGACATCGGCTTGCGCATGAAGCGCGACGGCGAGGGCAGGCCGGGCTTCGAGGTGCTGGCCGGCGGCGGTCTCGGCCGTACGCCGATCCTCGCCAGGACGGTGCGCGCCTTCCTGCCGGCGGACGAGCTGCTGGCCTATGTCGGCGCCATCCTGCGCGTCTACAATCGCTTCGGCCGGCGCGACAACAAGTTCAAGGCACGCATCAAGATCCTGGTCCACGAGCAGGGGATCGAGGCGTTCCGTGCCGCCGTCGAAGCCGAATATGCCGCCGGCGAGCATGCCGCCGAGGCGGCTCTGACCCGTGCCGAACTGGCGCGCATCCAGGCTCATTTTCAGCCCATCGGCTACGAAGATGATCTGCCGGAACGGGATCCGGGCTTCGACCGTGCGGTCTTCGAGGACGAGGTTTTCGCGGGCTGGGTGCGCGGCAATCTCGTGCGTCACAAGGTGCCCGGCTACGCCATCGTCAACATTTCACTCAAGCCGGTGGGTGGCATCCCGGGAGATGCCACGGCGGCGCAGATGCGCACGGTGGCCGATCTGGCGGAGCGCCACGGTCTGGGCGAGATCCGTGTCACCCACGAGCAGAACCTCGTTCTGCCGCACGTCCGATTGCGCGACGTGCACGCGGTTTGGGAAGCCTTGGGCGAAGCAGGACTGGCGACGCCCAATCTGGGCCTGATTTCCGACATCATCGCCTGCCCGGGGATGGATTATTGCGCCCTGGCGACGGCCCGATCGATCCCCGTCGCGCAAGCCGTGGCCCGTCGCTTCGCCGATCTCGACCGGCAGCGACAGATCGGCGACCTGAAGATCAAGATTTCCGGCTGCATCAACGCGTGCGGTCATCATCATGTCGGCCACATCGGCATCCTCGGCCTGGAGAAGAAGGGCGTAGAGAGCTACCAGATCACGCTCGGCGGCGATGCCGGGGCGGATGCGGCGATCGGCAAGATCCTCGGTCCGGGTTTCGCCTATGACGAGATCACCGACGCCGTGGAGACCATTGTCGACACCTATCTGCAGGGCCGGAATGGACCTGGGGAAACCTTCCTCGCGTTCCACGCTCGGGTCGGTGCGGCACCCTTCAAGGAGGCGCTCTATGCAGCACGATGAGAACCGGCTGGTGTTCCAGGACGGCCAATTCACCGACGACGTCTGGGTCGATCTGCCCGACGACGGCCCGATACCCGTCGAGGGCCCGGCCATCGTGACGCTGGTCCGTCTCGCCGGCGACGACGGCGAATATTTCCTGCACGGCGGCTGTCGCATCGGCGTTCGCCTGCGACCCGAAGACCGGCTCGGAGATCTGGTGCCGTGGATGGCACGACTCGAGTTGATCGCCCTGAATTTCGAGAAGTTCACCGACGGCCGGCCCTACTCGGCCGCACGTTTGCTGCGCGAACGAATGGGCTATCGCGGTCGCCTGCGTGCCACGGGCGAGGTTCTGGTCGATCAGTATGCGGCAATGCGCCGCTGCGGCTTCGACAGCTTCGTGGTGGCGAAGGGTCGGGCGCTGCGGAGCTGGCAGGCCGCGAGGATCGAGATGAGCGTGCGCTATCAGGCGCCGCAGGAGAGCGTGCTCGAACGCCGGCATGCGCGCCGCGCGGTGCTCGAGGTCGCCTGAGTCCGGAAGCTTGGCTTCGTTCATTTCACGAAGGTAGGCATGCCCGCTCAACGATGGTCCTAACCGCAATGGTCTCGCGCCTGATCTCATCGTTGGGACACTTGAGTGTAATTTCTGAGAATGGATACTGGCCTAGCGTCTCCTAGAATAGATTCTCATGAAAAGTATGAGCGCTTCGTGCCAAATATGATTTATCCTGATCGGAATATTTGTCGAACGTACCGAGTTTGCGCAGTTCGGCCGCTACTACAGTTCCAGTGAGCTGGTCGTGCATGCGACTGTGACAAACAGCATTTATCAACGCACCGACATTCGGCCACTTTACGCGACGTCCGGAGCCTGCGCGAATAAGGCCTCGTCCATCGACGAGTTCAATGAGTTTTTGTTGAGCTTCTATCGAAAGCCCAAGTGCAAAGCGCGTGTAGAGGAACTGTTCCCCGGAGAGTTTGTAGGCGTCAGAGAGTCCGCTTTCTGGCTCGACCTCCGGCAGAAGCTCTGGAACTCCTGCGAGGTATCTGGGGTTCAACTCTTCTAATTCCGCCCAAGACGCGCTGCCGATGCTATCGTGGACAGCGGTGATCCATGGGCTGGCTGATCCGTGAAAAGACAGGACCAGTTCCTTGCGAGCGCGTGTCATGGCTACGTACAGCTTGCAGGCAGCGCGATGTGCTTCCTCTTGCGGAGCGTCGGCGGGTGGTAAGACCGCATCCGTGCATTGAACGATGATCAGGGTATCGAACTCATAACCCTTGGCTTGCTCCAAGTCGCAGAAGACGAGCGTATCGACGCTCGGATCGTATGTTTCTTCGAGCGCGGCTACTCCGCACCGCGCAGCATATGCCCTGATATCTCGGAACGAAAAACCAGCAAAAGCGACACACACCGTTCGTACGTCGTGCCTTAGACGAGTATCCGCGTAGGCGCGCGCGAAAGCGATCTCTTCCTCCAGCGTGTCAGCGTACAACGCCATGGGCACAGACCCGCTGAAGTTTGCAAATACAGGATCAAGGATTTCGAGATCATCGGAGTCGACAATATCTTCATGAAGATTGTTACGTAACACATCGTAAGCTGCCATAAGTATTTCGCGACTGTTTCGATAGTTTCGAACGATCCGCTCTCGTGCGTTGTTAACGATGCCGGCCTCTGCCAATGCCCGGTGTTTAGGCAATATGGATTGCGCTATATCGCCGCATAGAAAAAGATCGTTTGGTCCTTCTGCTACAAGCCTACGAAGGATACGCAGTTCGGTTGTCCCGAAATCCTGTGCTTCATCAATAATGATATGATCGTACTCAGGCTTCACGGCATCGATGTGATGTGAGAGTGCACAAGTAAGTCCCAGGTAATCGACGACGCCAATTTGCCTCATTTTGGCCTCCCAGCCCGCCAGACCTTTCAGTACTTCGCCGCGCCGTTCGCAGCTAATCGGGAACCGCCGTCCACGCCTCTGGAGGTCGAGGTAGGAATCGCGATTGTTATAGTTGACTGCACTCCTGATCCAGTCAAACTCCTCCCGAAGATAGAATTCGCCGCTCACATTGCGCGCGTTCATAGAAAGGTGAAGAGGAATGAGTACCCTAGCTGCGTCGAAGCTTAACAATCTCCGATAATACTCCCGGAAGACCTCGTCTACGTGTTCTTTCAACTTCCATGTGGTATCGCGGTAAATGCGATCATTGCTGGGTTCGAATTTACTTAGAAGTCTCTGCGCTAGTTCGAAGAAGGACGTCACCAAGATCCGGTCCCTCACCAACTCGTCGGTACCGGCGGATTCAACGAGTTGTCCGAGAAGTCCGGCGAGACCAGGATTCAAGGTCACCAGAAGTACGCGCGCTTCTGGTGCCTCAGCTAGTCGCAGCGCACGGCGTACGGCGACGCAGGTTTTACCGGAACCGGACACCCCTGAGAGTTGGGCTGTGCCCGCATAGTCGGTGTCTACGACCTTCTCTTGCTCAGGATGAAGGAAGAGGAACCACTCCGACCAGGTTGTCCGCTTTTCGATGTCTTCCAACCATTTCTCATATTCCGGTGTGCCTATTCGAAGCCGCCGAATTTCCGGCCCATCCTCGATCTCTACGAGCAGGTCGGGGGGGATGTCTTCAAAGTCGGGTATCGCGCCGCTACGGAGCTTGACGGTCGTACTTGCACCATCGATATTTCCCGCCAAGAGCAGGCTGAAGACGGTGTGAACGAACTCGGATTTCGAGGGATCCGGAATTTCGTTCGTGATCTGTTGAAGACACGCTGAGCTCGCGGAGCCGTCAAGTGCCTCGAGTCTTTTGGCAATGCTGCGTGGTACTGCTTCAAGCAGAAAGTCCGCAAGCTCGTGCGTAAGATGTTCGATGACCGGCTGGTCGTGATAACCAGCGCGCCGGGATCTCGCATACGGGATGGGTGCACCGGTACCGGGTACCAGTGTGGCGCGCCCGTTCTCGACGGCAAACGTCTGACCCTTGTTTTTATCGAGCCAATGGTCGACGTCGTCATGTTTGCCCATAAAGAGAAAACCGCATGACTTAGAGTGTTGGCAGGTCACCAAACGCCAACCGTCGCCTAAGTCGTACTTAACGCAATACGGTATTCGTCTTTCTCCATGCTTTGTAATCTTAACAATGCCAGTGAAAGGATCTGACTCTGCCAAGCCTCCGAGTATTGCTTTTGTTTTATTAACATACTTCTGTCCGTGTTTGCCGGCCAACCTCGCTTTCTGGAGCGATTTTTCAAAATCTCTTGTCTGAAAGTACTGAATTTTTGTTTCATGATTCGGCGGTTCCGATTCCATTGTACCTCTGGATTGATATGGTTATTTAGAGTAAGAAATTAAATAATATTTGATTGAACATCAAGACTATTGAAATTTCAGACCTACCCGAGTGTATGCCGGCCGGTAAGTCTGTAGGTGATGCGGATAGGGTTTGGGCGCCCGAAGCCCTATGGACCTCGTCAGAGCACGCCGTAGGTGTCGTAGACTTCCTTCAGGGTCTTGCCGGCGTTCAGTGCGTCGCGGGTGCGGTTTTCGGCGGTGACCTTGTCGAGGGCGCGGTGCAGGACTTCGGGGGCGACGCCGACGGGGATCACCACGACGCCGTCGACGTCGCCGAACACGAGGTCGCCCGGTGAGACCGGGACGCCGGCGCATTCGATCCGCACGTCCATCGCCTTCATCTCGGCGCGACCCTGGCTGTCGAGCGGGCCGATGCCGCCGGCGAATACCGGAAACTTCATGGCGCGGATCGCGCGCACGTCGCGCACGAGACCGTCGGTGACGCAACCGACGGCGCCGCGCGCGCGGGCGGCGGTCGACAGCAGTTCACCCCAGGGCGCGATACGCTCGGTCGGGCCCCGGCAGCCGAGCACGGCGATGTCGTCTTCTTCCAGGTCGTCGACCAGGGCGATCTCCACCTCGTAGGGATTGGCGCCCGACGCGACATCGTATGTGTCCATGTAGAGACCGGTCCGTGCCCGTCCGTAGAGCACGGCATCCTCGTCGAGCGGACGGACGAAGGAGCGCATCGCCTGACGGCGATGTCCCGTCGCATCCAGGGTGTCGGAGATGACGGACGTGTAGAGGTGTGCCAGGATGTCGTCCCGCGGCGGCAGTTGCATGATCCGTTCCTCCAGTGCGCGACCCCGGGGTGATGTCGCGATCGACGCGGGGTGATCGTGACGGGACGGAGGCGCGACGACGACGGTAGACGCAAACGACCATCGATGCCACGGGTGAGGGCCGGAAATGCCTCGGGCGTCCGGACGTTTCAAAGCCGTGTCGTATCGGCCCCTGCTATGGAGGATGTCGGTCCCGTGTCGTCGATCGAAGCGCTGCTCCGCTACGTCTGTCGTCCTCTGAAGGCCGGATTTCTCGTGTGGTGTCTCATGCTCGCCGGTTGCGGCGGCGGATCCACGGGATTGGGGCTCGATCTCGTCTCGGACGAGGAGGTCGAGCAGATGAGCCTCGAGACATGGGAACGGATCGAAAGCGAGACGCCGCGTTCGGACGATGCGCGCGCGCAGCGGACGGTCGACCGCATCGCCGATCGGCTGCTGCGCGCCGTGGGCGAGGATCCGGGCCGCTGGGAGACGGTGCTGTTCGAGGGCGAGCAGGCCAACGCCTTCGCCCTGCCCGGGCGCAAGATCGGTGTCTATGAGGGCCTGTTCGACGTGGCCAAAACGGATGCGCAGATGGCCGCGGTAATCGGTCACGAGATTGCCCACGTTCAGGCCGAGCACGGTCAGGAGCGGGTGAGCTCGCAGGTGGCGACATCCGGTATCGTCCAACTAGTCAGCACGGCGCTGCAGATGGGCGACATAGCCTATGCCGATGCGATCGCCGGGGCCCTGGGTGTCGGCGCGCAATACGGGGTTCTGCTGCCCTATGGCCGCAACCAGGAGTCCGAGGCGGATGCGCTCGGCCTGAAAACGATGGCCGAGGCCGGCTACGATCCGCGCGAGGCGATCGCGCTCTGGCGCAACATGGACGCGCGGGGCGGCGCGCGACCGCCGCAGTTCCTCTCGACCCATCCGAGCCCCGGCAACCGGATTGCCGCTCTCGAGGAGCGGATGCCCGAAGCCCTCGAGATATGGCGGGCCGCCGGTTGATCAGCGGCGGCGCTGGATTCCGGTGCCGATGGGCTTGATGGTCGGCCCGTGGCGTATCGCTTCCCGGCGCTCGACGGGGGAGGGGGGGCGCTCCGCCGGTAGTGCGGGTGCCGGCGGCGCCCCCGCCTCGGGGGCCTTCTCGTCCGGCGACGGCTCGGCCGGCATGCGCGGGGGCGGATGGCGCCACGCATCGTCGTCGCGGGTGAGCTCCGGTGAATTGCCGGTTGGTTCGCCCGATCGGTCGAGTTCGGCCGCACGCCGCTCGATACGGCTCACCAGATCGTCGGTGTCCGACGGCTCGGCGGCCGTGGCCGTCTGCACTTCAGCGGGTGAGGGGGTCGCGGTCTCCTCGTCGAGCGACGGCGTTGCGGGCGTTTGGCCGTTCGGCGCTGCCGGCGCGGTCGCCTTTCGGGCCGCTTCGGCGTCCGAATGATCGCGACCATCAGGAGCATGTGCGGCCGGGCGCGGAGCGGCATGGGGCTCGCGATCGGCACGGGCCTCGGGCGCGGGCGTGCGGCGGGCGTGGGTCGGGCCTTGTCGGTCGCCCGTGCGCTTGCGCTCGACCTCGACGAGCGCCGCCTCCTGCCAGTCGGTCATCGGCGGCCATGCCAGTACGGCGTCCACATAGTCGTCGGCCGGCGAGGGCAGATCGATCCCGTGGGTGACGAAACGTGCGGCCATCGGAGCGAACATCGCATCGGCGACCGAATAGTCACCGAAGAGGAATGGACCTTCGTTAGCATGGTATCGGCGGCAGTGCGTCCAGATTTCGACGGTGCGGGCGATCTCACGGCGTACCGGCCGGGTGAGCTGGCCGGGCGCGGTGAAGCGCGAAACCATGTCGAGCGGCAGCAGCGCGGCGCTGTGGCGAAAACCGCCGTGCATTTCCGCGGCGACGGCACGAGCGAGTGCGCGTCGGCGGGGATCGGTCGGCCATATCTCGGGGTGCAACTCAGCGGCAAATTCGGCGATGGCCAGGCTCTCCCAGATCGTCTGATCGTCGGCGAGCAGTCGCGGGACGCGGCCGATCGGCGCCAGGGCCGCCTCGTTCGACGACAACTCGCCAAGCGACAGCTCTTCGAAGTCCAGACCGGCCAGGCGAAGCACGAGCCAAGTCTGCAGCGACGCGGCGGACGTGTTGTAATCGCCGAGGACCAGACGCAGACCCGTTTCAGGCACGACAGCGCAACTCCGGAAGATGACGCGCGGGGCGTTCTCGCCGCGCGATCATATATCAAGGCGGCGGCCGGACGACAGCAGCGGGATGACCGGTGCGTCAGAAGAGAAAATAGCCCGCGAGCCCGAGAAACGCGAAGAAGCCCACGACGTCGGTGACGGTCGTCAGGAACACGCCCGACGACACGGCGGGATCGAGGCCCAGCCGGTCGATGACAAGTGGAATGGCGATACCGGCCACGCCGGCCGCCAGCAGATTGATCAGCAGGGCGACACCGAAGACGGCGGCCAGTTGCAGATCGTCGAACCAGAACACGGCCAGAAAGAAGCCAATGGCGATAAAGATCGCCCCGTTCATCAGGCTGACCAGGAATTCCTTGCCGAGCATGCGCCATGCGTTCGTGGTGGTCAGCTCACGGACCGCCAGGGAGCGGACGGTGACGGTCAGCGTCTGGGTGCCGGCATTGCCGCCCATCGATGCCACGATCGGCATCAGCACCGCGAGGGCGACGATCTGTGCAATGGCGCCCTCGAACTGCGCGATCACCAGAGAGGCGACGATCGCGGTGCCGAGGTTGACGACGAGCCAGGGCATGCGCTGCACCATCGTTCTGACCGGTGTCTGATACAGGTCGGTCTCCTGCACACCGCCCAGCTTGAGGAAATCCTCCTCGGCCTCCTCGTGCATGACGTCGACGGCGTCGTCGATGGTGACCGCACCGAGCAGCCGGTCCTCCTCGTCGACGACCGGCACCGACACGAGCCCATATTGACGGAAGAGGAAAGCGACCTCTTCCTGGTCCATGGTCGCCGGCACCGTGTGCAGTTCCTTCATGCGCAACTCGCGCATCGGCGTATTGCGACGGCTGCGCAGGATGTTGCTGAGCGGCACGGAACCGACCGGCACGAAGCGCGGGTCGACGATGTAGATGTCGTAGAAGTCGTCCGGCAGGTCGGCCTTGGCGCGCAGATAGTCGATCGTCTGGCCGACGACCCAATAGTCCGGCACCGCGACCACCTCGCGCTGCATGAGCCGACCCGCACTGTAATCCGGGTAGGCGAGGCCGCGCTGCAGGGCGGTGCGCTCCGGCAGCGGCAGGCTGGCGAGAATGGCGGCCTTTTCCTCGTCGTCCAAGTCCGCCAGGATCTCGAGCGCGTCGTCGGTCTCCAGTTCCTTGATGAGGGCGCTCGCTCCATCCGGCCCGAGCGCGCGGACCAGATCTTCGCGCACCACGTCGTCGAGATAGGAGAAGGTCTCGACGTCGAACGCCTCGCCCAGCGCTCCGATGATCCGGGTCCGCTGGTCGGGCGGCACCAGTTGCAGCAGATCGGCGAGATCGGCCGGGTGCAGCGGCTCGCAAAGGGCCGCCACCAGCAGCGCGTCGTCCTCGTCGAGCGCGATCTCGACCTCTTTGACGAGGCCGTCGTCGAGGCCGACATGGACGCCGTCCGGGGTGCGGTCGGCTTCGGCCTCGTTCTCGGCCATCTAGTCGCCGCCGCTCGCCGCCTGCGTCAGCGCGTCGACGCAAGCCAAGGCGCTCATATTCACGATCCCGCGGGTGGTGATCGACGAGGTGATGACGTGGGCAGGCTTGTCGACGCCGATCAGGATCGGTCCGACCGAGACGACACCGGTCACCGATTTGACCAGATTGTAGGCGATGTTGGCCGCGTCGAGGGTCGGCATGACGACGAGGTTGGCGCGGCCTTCGAGGGTCGAATTGGGCTGGAGCCGCTGTCGGATGCTGGCCGAGAGCGCACTGTCTCCGTGCATCTCGCCGTCGATCTCCAGTTCGGGTGCGGCCGAGCGTACCAGCCCCAGCGCCTTTCTCATCTTGCGTGACGACGGTGTGGCGCGGCTGCCGAAATTGCTGTGCGAGAGCAGCGCCACCTTGGGGGTGATGCCGAACCGTCGGACGACGGCCGCCGCCCTGAGGACGGTCGCGGCGATCTCCTCGGCCGGCGGATCGTAGCTGACGTGGGTGTCGGCCAGGAACAGCGTGCCGGAGTCGAGCACCAGCGCCTGCAGGGTCGACGCCTCGTCCATGCCTTCGCACAGGCCGATGACGTCGAGTACGTGCCTGAGGTGGCCGCCAAAGGATCCCACGGGACCCGCGAGCATGGCGTCGGCTTCGCCGCGCCGGACCATCAGCGCACCGATCACGGTGCGTTGCGTGCGGACGATGTCCCGGGCGGCGTCGGGTGTGACGCCGTCGCGTTCCATGCGGCCGAGATAATCCGCGACATAGGCATTGTAGCGCGGGTCACTGTCGGGATTGCAGAGTTCCACGTCCTGCTCGAGCTTCAGGCGCAAACCCAGCCGCTCGATGCGCGAGGCGAGCACGTCCGGACGGCCGATGAGAATGGGACGGGCCAGACCCTCGTCGCACACGACCTGGACGGCTCGCAGCACCCGTTCGTCTTCGCCGTCGGTATAGACCAGCCGCTGCGGCTGACTGCGGGCCCGCTCGAACAGCGGTTTCATCAACAGGCCGGAGCGGAAGATCTGCTGCGAGAGCCGCTCCTTGTAGGCGGCGAGATCTGCGATGGGTTGTGCGGCGACACCGGTGGCCATCGCCGCCTCGGCGACGGCGGCCGGGATCTCGACCACGAGGCGCGGGTCGAAGGGCTTGGGGATGAGATAGTCGCGGCCGAAGGTCAGGTGGTCGAGCCCATAGGCCGTGGCGACCGTGTCGGGGGTGGCCATGCGCGCCAATCCGGCCAGCGCCTCGACACAAGCCTTCTTCATCGCGTCGTTGATGGTGGTGGCGGCGACGTCGAGCGCGCCGCGAAAGATGAAGGGAAAGCAGAGGACGT
>JAGREO010000017.1:13731-13930 GCA_020446525.1 Geminicoccaceae bacterium
CCGAGGAAGATATCGGCGCCGTCGAGCGCCTCCCGCAGCGATCGGGCATCGGTATCGGCGGCATGTCGCGCCTTCCACTCGTCCATCAGGCTCGTGCGACCACGATAGACGACACCCTCGATGTCGGTGGGGACGATGTTCTCCGGGCGCATGCCCATGAGCACGAGCAGATCGAGGCAGGCCAGCGCCGCGGCGCCGG
>JAGREO010000158.1 GCA_020446525.1 Geminicoccaceae bacterium
GTCGTCTGCTGCAGCATGATCTCGCTGACCAGGACGCGCCACGCATCGGGCTTTTCGCCCGGCGCCGCGCGCCAGGGCAGGGTGCGCCGGTGACGGTCGTACCATGCGAGCAGGCCCGCGACGAGGTCGGCTGCCGGCGCCGGCAATGCCGCATCGGCCAATGTTGGATCGGCCGATGCGGCATCGAAGGGGGCTACTTGCAAGAGCATGTCCGATCGTGTGATTTTGCGCCCGCATCTCGACGGCCCGCACCTCGACGCATCGCAACCACGGACGATAGACACGATGAAGGCTTCCGGCCAAGCTTCGAGGCGTGCGCACGCAGCCTGCTCGATCAGCCGCGTGCTCGGTTCGATGCTCGAGCCGGCGGCGCGCAGGCGGGGCTTCGCCGAAGCGGCGCTGCTCGGTGACTGGCCGACGATCGTCGGTGCGCGGATCGCGGCACAATGCCAGCCCGAGCGGATCTTCTTTCGTCCGGGCAGCAAGCAGCAGGGCGTACTCGTTCTGCGCGCGCCGGGTGCCGCGGCTCTCGAGGTGCAGCATGCGACGCCGCAGATCATCGAGCGCATCAACGTCTATCTCGGCTTCCCTGCGGTACGGCGCATCACCTTGACGCAGGATCGCCTCGAGCGGCGGTCGACGCCGCCGCCCGTCGCCCCGTCCGCGCCCGTGTCCGCGGTCGTCGACGCCGACGTCGCGCGATCGCTCGAAGGTGTGGAGCCCGGTACGTTGCACGATGCGCTGGCGCGCCTGGGACGTCTGGTGAAGTCCGATGGCGGGCGCTGAGCGCCGGGTGGGCGTGCGCCGGTGGTGCGTCGTCCTCCCGGTCGTCATGTCGGTCGCCGCGACGGCCGGTTGCAGCGGTCGCACGGCCGCTCCGACGGATATCCAAAAAGACATGCTCGGTGTCGCCGAAGCGGCGCTCGAGCGGCGTGACTTCGTCGCCGCGGCATCGACCTATCGCAGTCTGGCGGAAGCCGGCATCGCCCGGGCACAACTCGAATATGCGCGGATGCTGCTCGACGGCCAGGGTGTGCGCGCGGACGAGGTCGAAGCGGCGGCCTGGCTGCAGCGGGCGGCGGACGGCGGCGAGGTGACGGCGATGCGCGAGCTCGGCCGTCTCTATGTCGATGGTGTCGGGGTCGAGACGGACACCGGTCGCGCCGCGAGCCTCTTCGCGGCGGCGGCCGAGCGGGGCGACGAGACGGCGCGCTACGAGCTGGCGCGCATGAGCCTGGACAGCGGCCATGGTGATCCGGCCCTCGCGGTGGCCGCCATGACCCGGGCCGCGATGGCCGGACACATCGACGCGCAACTCGATCTCGCGGCCATGCACGTGCGCGGAAGGTACCTGCCGAAGGATCCGGGGGAGGCGCGGCGCTGGTACCGTATCGCCTCGACGGCGCTCGCCGCCGAGGCCGAGCGCGGCGACGGTTCGGCCAAGATGAAGCTCGCGGCGCTTCAACTGGCCGGCAAGGGCGTGCCGCAGAACACCGAGCGTGCCGTCGCCGCCTACCGGGAGCTGGCGCAGCGCGGCCGCGTCTCGGCAATGGTGGCGCTGGCGCGTCTCTATAAGCGCGGCGCACCGGGCCTGCCGGCGGACCGCGAGCGCGCGATCTTCTATTTCGAGCAGGCGGTGGAGCGCGGTCACGTCGGTGCCACCTACGATCTGGCCAAGCTCTTCTACGCCGGCGGCGGTCCGCGGGCCGACCGCACCCGGGCCGCCCGCCTGTTCGCCCGTGCGCTGGAGCGCGGTGAGCCGCGGTCGCTGACCTATCTGGGCGAGATCTATTCGGACGACTGGGAAGGCCGGGATTACGCCAAAGCCGCCGACTTCCATGCCCGTGCGGCGCTGCGCGGGGAGGGCAAGAGCGCCTTTCGCCTGGCCGAGATGAACGAGCGCGGGCGCATCGAGAACGCCGATGCGGCGCTGGCTCTAGCTCTCTACCGCCGGGCGGCGGCCGCGGGCTATGCGCGCGGAGCCGAACGTGCGAAGCGGCTCGAGGCGGAACTGGGCCGGGCGGAAAAGGACCGTGCCGCGGCGCTCGAGCAGGAATGGATTGCCCGCGCCACGGCTTTACGCCTATGACCGCCGCCTGCCGCCGCAACCCGCACTGGAGGAACTCGATGTCGAAGCTCACCCCGCATCTTCGGGCGTGCCTGCTGGCCCTGGGTCTGCTGTTCGGCTGGACTTCTGCGTCGCCGGCGACGGCCGGGGAGGTCGGCGAGCAGGTGCTGGGCGACCCGCAGGCGCCCGTCACGATGGTCGAATTCGCCTCGCTCACCTGTCCGCACTGCGCCAGCTTCCACACCGACACGCTGCCGGCGCTCAAGGAGCGCTACATCGACACCGGCAAGGTCAAGCTGGTGATGCGCGACTTCCCGCTCGATCAGCTTGCGCTCGCGGCATCCGTGATCGCCCATTGCGCCGGTCCCGACCGCTACTTCGCCTTCATCGAGGCGATGTTCGCCAACCAGCAGAGCTGGGCGCGGGCCGCCGATCCGGTCCAGGCCCTGCTGCAACTGGCGCAGGTGGGCGGACTGGCACAAGACCAGGCGCGTGCCTGTCTCGACGACAAGTCGATGGCCGATGCGGTGCTGCAGATGCGCCTGGATGCGCAGGAACAATACGATATCAAGTCGACGCCGAGCTTCGTCATCGACGGGACGCTCTATGCCGGCAACCGCTCGGTCGAGGAGTTCGGTGAGATCATCGAAGAAGCCACACCGTAGCCTAACCTTCAGTTGAAGCTCATCCTTTGCTTGCGTACCGGCCGATCGGCGTTCATCAGCAACTGAGCGGGATCGTCCGATACAACGTGCGGTGGTGAGCGTTTGCAGTTCTCTCGTCTGCGGGTCAGCGGCTTCAAATCCTTCTGCGATCCGGTCGAGCTCGAGATCGGCCCCGGCCTGACCGGCATCGTCGGCCCGAACGGCTGCGGCAAATCCAACATCGTCGAGGCGCTGCGCTGGGTGATGGGCGAGAGCTCGGCCCGCGGCCTGCGCGGCGGCGACATGGACGACGTCATCTTCGGCGGCTCGTCGCTGCGCAGCGCCTTCGATCTGGCCGAGGTGTCGGTGCTGGTGCGTCAGGTGCGCGCCAGGGCCTTGGCCGGCGTCGCGTCGCCGGCCAACGACGTCGGCCGGGAAGGCGCGGCCGCCGGTCTGGCCGAACAGGCCGCACCCTTCGAGCTGGAAGAGCTGGAGGTCGCCCGGCGCATCGCCCGCGGGACGGGTTCGGCCTACCGCATCAACGGTCGCGAGGCGCGGGCCCGCGACGTCCAGCTGGTCTTCGCCGATGCCGGCTCGGGGGCGCGCAGCCCGTCGATCATCGGCCAGGGGCAGGTGGGCTTCGTCGTCGAAGCCAAGCCCGAGGAGCGCCGCCGGCTGCTCGAGGATGCGGCCGGCATCGGCGGATTGCACAGCCGCCGGCGCGAGGCCGAGCTCAAGCTCGCCGCGACCGAGCGCAACCTCGAACGTGTGCTCGACCGCATCCGCGAGCTCGACGACCGGCTCGGCGATCTCGCCCGCCAGGCGAAGCAGGCCGAGCGCTACCGCAAGCTCCAGGAACAGATCCGCGAGCTCGAATCACTGGCGCTGCTGGCGCGGCTGCAGGCGGCGCGCGAGGATCACGCCGCCGCCGATACGGCTGTCCTCGCGGCCGCCAAGGCCAATGCGGCGGCGACGGCCGAGGCCGGCGAGGCGGAGAAGGCGCACCGGGTCGTGGAAGCCGCACTGCCCTCGGCACGAGAGGAGGCCGCGACGATCGCGGCCGTGGTCGCCCGCGGTCAGGAACGGCTGCAGGCGGCGGAGGCCGGCCGCAGGCACCGCGAACGCGAGGCGGCGCTGCTGGCGGCCCAGATCGACGAGGTGGAAGGCCGGCTGACGGCGCTCGACGCGGAACGTCGCGCGGCGGTCGAGGCGATCGACGCGAAGAGCCGGGCCGTCGACGAGGCCGAGACCGAGCTGCGGGAGCGGCGTGCGATCCTGACCGGAATCGAGGCCGAGGAGCCGGCACTCGCCGATGCGACGTCGCGCGAAGCGCAAAACGTGCAGGCCCTGGAGCTGGAGGAGGCGGCGGGCAGGGTGCGTCTCGACGGCGCCGACGCCCGCCTCGCCGAGCTCGGCCAGCGTCTGGCTTCGGTGGAGGAGGAGGTCCGCCGCCTGGGCTCCGTCGACGACGATGCGCTGGTCGAGGTGGCGCGCCGCCAGCTCGACGAGGCGAAGGCGACCCATGCCGAACGCGCCGCCGATGCCGAGCGCGCGCGCGCCACCGTGGACGAGCGCGAGAAGGCGTCGGACGAGGCGGCCGGCCTGCTCGAACAGGCACGCGAGACCGCAGCGCAGGCCCAGGTGCGCTTGCAGTCGGCCGCCGCACGGCTGGAGAGCGGCCGCGCCGCACACGCCGCCCTCGACGAGCGCCGCCGCATGCTCGGGCGCGACCGGGAACGGGCGGCGGAGCGCCTGCAGGCGATCGAGGCGGAGATGGCCTCGCTGGATCTGGATGCGCGGCAAAGTGAACTCGCGCATCATGATGCCGAGGTGGCGGCGCTCGAGGGTGCCGTACCGGCGCTGGAAGCCGAGCGGGACGAGGCCGATCGGCGCCTGCGCTCGGCGCAACACGCACGCGACGAGCGGCAGGAGGAGCTGGCGGCGCTGGATCGCGAGATCGAGCGGCGCCGGGTCGAGCGGGAGGCGCTGATCGCGCTTCAGCCGGAGACGGCGGCGGCGCCCGTCCTCGACCGGTTGCGGGTCCCCGAAGATCGCCGCCGCGCGCTCGCCGCCGCCCTGGGCGACGATCTGCTGCACGGCACCGACGAGGCGGCCGCGGCCCATTGGGCACCTTCGGCCGTGAGCGAGGTGCCGCCGCTGCCGGAGGGCTGCGAGCCGCTGACCGACGCCGTCTCGGGTTTCGATCTCCTGCGGCCGCGTCTCTCGATGACCGGGGTCTGCGCCGATGCGGCGACCGCGCGCCGCCTGCAGCCGGCTCTCCGGCCGGGGCAGCGGCTGGTGACGGCCGAGGGCGGTCTCTGGCGCTGGGACGGCTTCGTGCACCTGCCGGGCACCGACGATCCGAGCGAACGCCGGCTCCTGCAGCGCCAGCGCCTGCGGGATCTCGACGGCGAGCTCGCCGCGATGGAGGAGCGCCGGGTCGACCTGCAGCAGGCGGCGGCATCGGCGACCTCGGCCCTGGACGAGGCGCGCATCCGGGCGGAGGACACGGCGGCGCGTCTCGCCGAAGCGGCGCAGAAGCTCGACGCGACGCAGCGCACGATCGAGCGGCTGCGGCACACTTTGTCGACGGACGAGGGTGCCGCCCTTCGCCTCGCGGACGAGCAGGCGCGGGCGCGCACGGAAGAAGGCGAGTGCCGCACGCAACTCGAAGGCCTCGATCGCACCGCCGGCGAGGACGTCGCGGCGCTGGATGCGGCTTGGCGGGACGCCCGTGCCCATGCGGCCGAAGCGGATCGTGCGCTCGATGCAGCCCGCGGCGCGCGCGAGGAGGCGGAGCGGTCGCTGCGTGATTCGAGGCAGGCGAGTGCCACCGCGACGAGCCGCGCCGCCGAAGCGCTGGCCGCGGTGTCGCAGGCGGAACTGACGCACCAGCGGCGCCACGTCGAGGCGTCCGCACGCAAGGCGCATCGCGCCACGGCGGCGGACGACCTCGCCCGGGACCGGCTCCGCTTCACCGCCGAGCGCGACGCCTGCCGCGAGGAGCGCGAAACGCTCGAGCGCCACCTGCACGATCTGACCGGCCGCAAGGCCGAG
>JAGREO010000159.1 GCA_020446525.1 Geminicoccaceae bacterium
CGAGGCGATCAGGCCGCGGGTATAGGGGTGGCGCGGCGCCGTCAGGACGCCCTCGACCGATGCGCTCTCGACTACCCGGCCGGCATACATGACCACCACGCGGTCGGCCTTTTCGGCGACCACGCCCAGATCGTGGGTGATGAGCACGACCGAGGTGCCGGTGCGAGCCTGCAGGTCGGCGATCAGGTCGAGGATTTGCGCCTGCACCGTGACGTCGAGAGCGGTCGTCGGCTCGTCGGCGACGAGCAGGGCCGGGCCGCAGGCGAGCGCCATGGCGATCATCACCCGCTGTCGCATGCCGCCGGAGAGCTCGTGCGGATATTGCCCGAGGCGTCGCTCCGGATCGGCCATGCGCACCTGCTCGAGCAGCGCCAGTGACCTGGCCCGTGCCTGCCGGCGCGGCACGACGCGGTGCCGCAGCAGGGCTTCCTCGATCTGCCGGCCGATCCGCATCACCGGATTGAGCGCGGTCATCGGTTCCTGGAAGATCATCGCCAGGCGCTTGCCGCGCAGGTCCTCGAAATCGTGCTCGTCGAGCGTGGCGAGGTCGCGGCCGGCGAAGGCGATCGTGCCGGCGGTGATGCGGGCCGCGGGCCTGGGCAGCAGGCCCATGACGGCGAGCGCGGTGACGCTCTTGCCGCAGCCGCTCTCGCCGACGATGGCGAGCATCTCTCCGGCACGCACGTCGAACGAGACCTCCTCGACGGCGTGCAGCGGCGCCTCGGCGCCACCGAACGCGACGCTGAGATCGCGCACGGCGAGAATGACGTCGGGTGCGCACGAGGCCATGCTCAGATCGCCTTCGCCACCTTGGGATCGAGGGCATCACGCAGCGCATCGCCCATGAGGTTGATGCCGAGCACGGTGGCCGCGATCAGGAAACCCGGGATCAGCACGATCCAAGGCGCGCTGCGGAAATAGATGCGGCCCTCGGCAATAATGTTGCCCCAACTGGGCGTGTCGGGCGGCGTGCCGGCACCGATGAAGCTCAGATAGGCCTCGGTGATGATGGCCGAGGTGCAGATGAAGGTGGCCTGCACCGCCAGCGGGCCGAGCGTCGCCGGCAGGAGGTGGCGAAAGACGATGCGGCCGGTGCCGTTGCCGGCCATGCGGGCGGCGTCGACGAAGGTCTGCTCGCGCAGCGACAGGACCATCGAGCGGACCAGCCGGACGACCCGCGGGACGTCGGCGACGGTGATCGCGACGATGACGTTGAAAAGGCCGGAGCCGGCGACGGACATCAGGGCGATCGCCAGGAGAATGCCCGGGATCGCCATCAGGCCGTCCATGATGCGCATCAAGATGGCATCGGCGACGCGCACGAAACCGGCGATCAGCCCCAGGACGAGGCCGATCGACGTGCTGAGGACGGCGACACAGATGCCGATGACGAGCGAAATCTGCCCGCCCCGGAGCACGTGGCCGAAGAGGTCGCGGCCGAGATTGTCGGCACCGAAGGGATGCGCCAGCGACGGTGGTGCCAAGCGGATCGCATTGTCCATCGGTGCCCGCTCGAGAAACAGGGCGCCGAGGATGATCGCCAGGAGCGGAACACTGAAGAGGACGAACCCCGGCAGGAAACCGGGTCGCGCGGCGAGCGCGCGGATCGACCGGACGAAGCCGCCGCGCCGTCTCGACACGGTGCCGGCCGGGTCGGGTGCCGTCACCGTCGCCATCAGTAGCGGATGCGCGGATCGACGACCGCGTAGATCACGTCGATGGCGAGGTTGAGCAGGACGTAGACGAATGAGAAGAACAGCACTACGCCCTGCACGACCGGATAGTCACGGGTGAGAATGCCGTCTACCGTCAGCCGGCCGATGCCGGGAATGGCGAACACGGTCTCGGTGATGACCACGCCGGAGATCAGCGCCGCCAGGCCGAGGCCGATGACGGTGACGATCGGCACGGCGGCGTTGCGCAGCGCATGATGCACCAGCACGCGCCAGGTCCGCAGCCCCTTCGCCCGCGCCGTGCGGACGAAGTCCTGACGCAGCATGTCGAGCACGCTCGCCCGCGTCATGCGCGCCAGGAGTGCCGCGAAGGCGAGACCCAGGGAAATGGCGGGCAGCGTCAGATATTCCAGGAACGGACCGATGCCGCGCGCCAGCGGCTGGTAGCCCTGCACCGGGAACAGCCCGAGTTCGAGGGCGAAGACGAGGATGAGCGTGTAGGAGATCAGGAAGACCGGAAAGGAGAAGGCGGAGACCGCGAAGATCATCACCGCCCGGTCGATCCAGCTACCGGCCTTCCAGGCGGCGATGGTGCCGAGCGGCACGGCCAGGAGAATGGCCACAACCATGGCGTAGACCGCCAGCGCCACGGTCGCCTCGAGGCGCTGGCCGATCAGCCGGGTGACCGGCATCTGGGTGTAGATCGAGGTGCCGAGGTCGCCCTGTGCGAGCAGCGCAAACCACTTGAACAACTGGACCCAGACCGGCTGGTCGAAGCCGTAGCGCTCGCGGATGGCGACGATCTGGGCGTCGGTCGCGAGATCGCCGGCCAACACCGCCGCCGGATCGCTCGTCCCCAGTTGCATGATCAGGAACACGAAGGTCGCGACCATGATCATGACCGGAACGGCGAGCAGGACCCGACGGACGACGAAGGCGAGCATCGGCGGTTCAGTTCTCTTGCTTGCCGATGCCCCAGAGGATGGCGACGGACGCCGGCTCGACGCCGGTCAGATCCTTGCCCCAGGCATCGACCTTGTAGAACAGCCCGAGCGGGATGTGGGTGCCGTGCTCGAAGGCGAGCCGTTGCACCTCGGCGGCGATGCGCTGGCGCTCCTCCAGGCTCGTCGCCTTGACGAAATCGCGACGCAGGGCCTCGATCTCCTCGTTGCACGGCCAGCCCGGCCAATTGTCCTGCGCGCACGAGGTGTTGACCGCCGGATTCACCACCGGATTGAAGACATCGATGGTGGCGAAGGTGGTGTGGAAGATGTTCCACCCGCCCTCGGCGACCGGCGCCTTGATCGCTCGCCGCTGGTGCAGCGTGGCGACGGCGATACCCTGCAGTTCCACATTGAGGCCGATCTCGCGGAGCGTCTCGGCGCTGCGGATGTTGGCGCCGTGCAGGAGCGGATGGTTGGTGGTGTCGAGGAAGACGATCGGCTCGCCGGCATAGTCCGATTCCTCGACGAGCTGCCGTGCCTTGTCCAGGTCCTTCGCCTGCAGGGCCTCAGAGCCCGCCTCGGTGGACAGCTCGGTGCCGCAGCCGAACATTGAGGGGCAGATCTCGTAGAGCGCCTCGTCGGCGATCAGCGACCCCATGTGCTCCTTCTGCGTCAGGGCCCAGTAGATCGCCTGCCGCAGCTTCTTGTCATCGAAGGGCGGCACGAGGTGGTTGAAGCGCAGCCAGAGCTGCTCGCCGCGGACGTCGCGGGTGTCGACGACCAGATCGGGATCGGCGCGCAGGTCGGCGACCAAGTCGTGGGCGATGTTGCCGATATAGTCGATCTCGCCGGCGAGCAGAGCCGCCTGGCGGGTGGCGTCGTCGGGCATGATCGTCACCTCGATCACGTCCACCGCCGGCACCTTGGCGCCGGCGAGATTGTCCTGCGGCTCGTCGCGCGGCACGTAGTTCTCGTTGCGGCGATAGAGTCGCGACTGACCGGGGATCCACTCGTCGCGGTCGAAGGTGAACGGCCCCGAGCCGATGGTCTCGGTGAACTGCTGATCGTTCGGCGTATCGGCGATCCTCTCGGGAAGGATGAACAGGACGTTGCCGCTCGGCTTGGCCATCGCGTCGATGATGAGCCCCGACGGCTCCTTCATCGTGATGGTGAAGGTGTCGTCGCCGGTCGGCTCGATCGTGTCGACATACTCGATGGCGATCTGCGCCATGGTATCGGCCTTGGCCCAGCGACGGATCGAGGCGACGACGTCCTTGCTCGTCACCGGCGAACCGTCGTGGAAGGCGAGGTCCGGCCGCAGCTTGAAGTCGATGGTCATGCCGTCGTCGGCGACCTCGTAGCTCTCGAGCATCTGCGGCCGAGCGACGAAATCCGAATCCACCGCCATGAGCGTGTCGTAGACCAGATAGGCGTGATCGCGGGTGGGATGCGCCGTGGTGAACATCGGGTCGACGACCTGGATGTCGCTCGAGCTGCCGACCCGCAGAACCGTCTCGGCCCAGCCGTCGGCAGGCTGGGCGAGACACGCGGCCGTGACCGCACCGAGCACCGCGAGCGCCGATGAAGGACGTCTCATCACTCTTCTCCCTGAGGGGCACGCGGCTCGATCCGCATGCCGGTTTCCTACCCCATCCATGAGGCGTAGGCGCAGGCGCACGAACCTGTCAACAACGGATACGTTGACGTATCGCTTCCCCTGTTCTATCGGCTGGCGTTCATCGACCAAGCCGAGGGAGGAACGAAATGGTGATCAAGTCGACGGTGCTGGCCGGTCTGGCGGCGACCGGTCTGGCGTGGGTGTCCTCGGGCACGGGCGCCCTGGCGGTCGAGGCCAAGCTGGGGCATCTGGCGCCGACCGGCGATCCGCGTCACGAGGTGATGCTGGGGTTCGCGCAGGCGATCGAGGAAGGCACGGGCGGCGAGGTGACCGTCGAGGTGTTTCCCGATTCGACCCTCGGCAAGGAGCGCGAGCTCTTCGAGCAGGCGCAGGCCGGCATTACCGAACTGGCCCTGGTGGGCTCGGTCGTCGCCAATTTCTATCCCGCCTGGTCGATCATCGACATGCCCTTCCTCTGGCGCGATCGCGAGCACCTGGTCGAGTTCGTCAACAGCGACTACGCGGAGCAGTGGTCGAAGGACATGGCCGAGGAGACCGGCGTCGAGCTGCTGGCCTTTCTCGAGCGCAATCCGCGCATCCTGACCACCACCACCAAGCCCGTGCGTTCGGTCGCCGATCTCGAGGGCATGAAGGTGCGGGTGCCCAACGTCAACGTCTACACCGACACCTGGCGCGCCTTCGGTGTCGAGCCGGTGCCGATGCCGGCGGCCGACTTCTATCTCGCCCTCAAGCTCGGCACCATCGAGGGCATGGAGAACCCGGTCGAGGTCATGTATCACTGGAAGATCTTCGAGGTCTCCAAGTACCTGATGCCGACCGAGCACATGCGCGCCGGCTTCTTCCTGATCGCCAGCCGGCAGTTCATGGAGGGCCTCTCGCCCGAGCACCAGGAGGTCGTGCGCGAGGCGGCGGAGACCGCGCAGGCGGCACTCGCCGAGAAGAACGCCGAAGGGGCGGCCGAGCTCTACGGCAAGCTCCAGGAGGCGGGCATGGAGATCGTCCGCGACATCGACATCGAGAGCTTCCGCGAGCGCGCCCAGCAGGTCCACGAGACCTACATGGACCAGTTCGGCCGCGAGGCCTACGACGCGGCCGTCGCCATGGGCGAGAACTGACCCGGCGTCGAACATTCCGCGCGAAGGGCACACCGACCATGACGACGACGCGCCGCGCCGCCGAGCGGCTTCTGGCCGCGCTGGTGGTGACGGCCTTCGCCGTCATGGTCGCCGCCGCGATCCTGCAGGTCATCAGCCGCTACGTCTTCAACAGCCCGCTTGGCTGGACCGAGGAGCTGGCCAAGCTCCTGATGGTCTGGTGGACCTTCCTCGCGGTCGGCATCCTGGCCCTCGAGGGCCGGCTCCTGGGCATCGACGCGGTGCTGCTCGCCCTGCCGGCCCGACCGGCGAACATCCTGGTCTTCCTGGCGCAGGCGCTCTCGGCGATCTTCACCCTCTGGCTCGCCTGGCTCGGCGTGCGTCTGGTGATGCTGGCCGGCAACCAGATCACCCCGGCGCTCGACATCCCCTACGCCTTCGTCTATCTGGCGCTGCCCGCGGGGCTGGCGGTGGCGGCCCTCGGCTTCGCCGCACAGGCATGGCGGCACGGACGCCGCGTGCGCGAGGATGGTCCCCACCCGGTCGCCATGGGTGAGCGGACCGACCTCTGATGATCTGGTTCGTTCTCCTCCTGCTGCTGTTCCTGATGGCGGTGCCGATCGCCGTCGGGCTGGTGATCGTCGGGCTGGGCTATCTCTCGGTCGGCGGCCGCGTGGACGAGCTGATCGTCGCCCAGCGGGTGGCGACCGGCATCGACAATTTCGCGCTGATGGCGATCCCCTTCTTCCTGCTGGCGGCGGAACTGATGAACCGCACCGGCATCACCGACCGGATTTTCGCGCTGGCGAACTGCCTTCTGGGCCGCGTCCCGGGCGGGCTCGGCTATGTCAACGTCGTCGCCAGCATGCTGTTCGCCTCGATGTCCGGCTCGGCCGTGGCCGATGCCGTGGGGCTCGGGCGGATCGAGATCAAGGCGATGACCGCGGCGGGCTACGGCCGCGCCTTCTCGGCCGCCGTGACCACCGCCTCGACCACGATCGCGCCGATCATCCCGCCGTCGATCTCGCTGATCATCTTCGGCGTCACCTCCGGTGCCTCGATCGGCGGCCTCTTCCTCGGCGGTCTCGTGCCCGGCATCCTCATGGGCCTGAGCATGATGGTCGTGGTCTTCCTCCACGTCCGCCGCCACCGCTATCCGCCCGGCCCGAAGACGAGCGCCCGGGACACGCTCTGCGCCGCCGCCCGGGCCTTCCTGCCGCTGATGACGCCGGTCATCATCGTCGGCGGCATCTGGGGCGGCATCTTCACGCCCACCGAGGCCGGCGCCTTCGCGGTGCTCTACGCGCTTATCCTGGGCGTCTTCGTCTACCGCACCATCGGCCCGCGCGAGATCGTCACCACCCTCTACGAGAGCGCGCTCGCCTCGGCCAACATCCTCTTCATCATCGCCGTTTCGGCGGTGATCGCCTGGCTCCTGACCATGGAGCAGGTGCCGCTGCACATGGCCGCCGCCATCCTCGACCTCTCGCCCCACCCCTTCGTCTTCCTGCTCTTCCTCAACGCGGCGCTGCTGGTCCTCGGCTGCTTCATGGCGGCCGCCCCGGTGATCATCATGGTGGTGCCGATCATCCTGCCGGCGACGACGGCGATGGGCCTCGATCCGATCCATGTGGGCGTTGTCATGGTGCTCAACCTTATGATCGGCCTGATCACCCCGCCCGTGGGTCTCTGCCTCTTCGCCGTGGCCGAGGTGGCGGCGATCTCGCCGGTCCGGCTGATGCGGGCGCTCGTGCCGTTCTTCGTGCCGCTGATCGGCACGCTCCTGGCGATCACGCTGATCCCGGAGATCGTCCTCTTCCTGCCGCGCTTCTTCGGCTATGCCTCTTGAGACTATCGGAGCCTGATTGATGAACGAGCCCAGGATCGCGATCTTCGCCGGCGATGGGATCGGCCTCGAGGTGATGGACGCGGCCGAGGCCGTGCTCGATACACTCGAGCGGCGCTTCGGCTTCAAGCTCGCCCGCGAGCACCATCCGGGCGGCGCCGCCTATTATCGCGAGACCGGCCGCGAGCTGGCGCAGGGCGGCTTCGAGGCGGCACGGGCCGCCGACGCCATACTCTTCGGCGCCATGGGCCTGCCCGACGTGCGCCTGCCCGACGGCACCGAGGTCGCCCCGCATCTCGAGATGCGCCGGCAGTTCCATCTCTTCGCCGGGGTGCGGCCGGTGAAGAAGTACGAGAACACGCCAAGCCCGCTCGGCGACCCGCGGGCCGAGGCGATCGATCTCGTCATCCTCAGGGAATCGACCGAGGGCCTCTTCGCCTCGCGCGGCAAGGGCACGGTCGAGAACGATGCCGTGGCGCGCGACACGCTCGAGATCACCCGCGCCACCTCCGAGAAGCTCTTCGATCACGCCTTCCGCCTGGCGGAGCGGCGCCTCGCCAAGGGCCGTGGGAAAGGCCGCGTGACCTGCGTCGACAAGTCCAACGTCTTCGTCTCGATGGCCTTCTTCCGCAAGATCTTCGACGAGCGGGCGAAGGCGTTCCCGGAGATCGCCGCCGACCACGCCTATGTCGATGCCGCCGCCCTCGAGCTGGTGCGCAAGCCCTGGACCTTCGACGTCATGGTCATGGAGAACATGTTCGGCGACATCCTCTCCGATCTGGGCGGCGGTCTGGTCGGCGGCATGGGCATGGCGCCCTGCGCCGAGATCGGCACCGAACACGCCCTCTTCCAGCCGGCGCACGGCACCGCCCCCGACATCGCCGGCCAGGGCAAGGCCAATCCCACGGCGATGCTGGTCTCGAGTGCGATGATGCTCGACTGGCTGGGCGAGCGCCGCGGCGAGGCACGCCTGGTGGAGGCCGCCGACGCCCTCGATGCCGCCATCGACCGCGCCTATGCCGAAGCGGCGATCCTCCCCTTCGAGCTCGGCGGCACGAGCGGCACCGCCGACATCGCCCGCGCGGTGATGGACCGGCTGGCCTGAGACCCCGAGCCGGCTGCGCCGGTCCACACGTCGCTCATCCGCATGTCCCGCTCATCCGCAGATCTCGGCGCCGACGACTTGACCCGGCCGCGCATCAGGGGGATTCTGCACGCTCCCAGTCGGAGGTCCAAAGGATGACGCGCGCTCGCGGCAGGAGGAGGTCGACGGCCCCCATGGCGGTTGGCGCCCTGATGGTGCTGGCGCTCGTCGGCCCCGCTCCGGCGACTTCATCGGGGACGGACATGTGTGATCAGGCGAACATCGTCGTCAGTTGGCAAAGCCGGTCCGACCCGCGGCTCGATCGGCCGGATATCGTCCTGCGCGGAACGGGGGAGGTCACGATCGGCGAGCGTCTCGCCGGCGGCCGGGCCAGGCGGATCGAGCTGACCGACGACGAGCTCCGTGCGCTGCTCGACTTCATCCTGGACGAGAAGGATGCATGGTCGATCGACGGCGAGGCCATTGCGCGCGCGGCCCGCGAGGCCGATCCCGCCGGACGGGGCGGCGACACGCTCGCCGTCACCACCTGGCCGCAGGCCGACAGTAGGACGACCATCCTAACCCTCGACAAGGGAGCGCGGAGCCACGTCGTCGAGGTCGACGATCTCTTCGGTCTCACCATGCGCCGTCCCGAACTGGATGCGGCGGCACGGCTCCGCGCCATCGAGCTGCGGCTGCTGGACCTGGCACGACACGACTGAGCGGGCGTTCCCGCGAGGCGCGGGCGATCTGGCCCTTCGCCAGACGTTTGTTGTCCGTTCTCGCTTCAGTCGCTCAATGTCGCCGAGGGCGGCAGCATGACCGGTTCCGTCGGCATCATGCGGCAGAAATCGCAGCGGCGCCCGTCTCCGCCGACACCCATCTCGGCGAGTGCCAGGGCCGTCGGCAGCGCATAGGCATCGGCCGCGTTCATGTCGACTACATAGCCCATGTCCCGGAACGCCGCGATCGACATGGCGCTGATCGGCCTCACCGCGCCCGAGAGGAAGCCCGTGAGCAGCTCGTTGCCGAACACAGCCTCGCGCCAGTGGCCGTCGCGTGTCCCGGGACCGCCGGTATTCGCCACCGGCACACCCGTCGGCTCCGGGCGCGAGGTGAGCGTGGCATACTCCGCCATCGCATCCGCGCCGAGGAAGCGCGGATCGACGCTCCCGGCACCGTCGAGGAGGCCCATGCGGGTCCAGAGCGTGCCAAAGCCGAGCACGTGGGCCGTCTCGTGCAGGATGACATCCTCGAGCGAGCCGTCGGCCTCGAGCTGGGCGAGATCGGCCGTGTCGAAGGACATGATGCCCTTGGCCGGCAGCGCCGAGCCGAACCGCAGCCGGGTCGGCCCCGCCTGTCCGAGAATGCCGCTCGGACCGTCGATCTGCACGCCCTGCGCCTCGATGAGGACGTCGTCGACGATCTCGCCGTCCACGTTGACCGGCGGCAGGTCGCCGACGATGATCTCCGACCATCGCGCCGCGGCGGTCGCGAAGGCCGCCTGCTGCACCGGGCTGAGGCCGCCGAGAAAGCGCACGTCGATGCGGAACGGCGACGCCGTCGCGCCGTCCTCGAAGGAGAGCGACCATCGATTGAGTGCGCCACCGTCGCGCGGCGCCCGGTCGTCCACCTCGAGGACCCAGTCCCCCTCCGCGGGACCGCCGTCGAGAGCCGCAAGGTCGCCTTCGGGACGAAAGGTGCCGCGAAACGGCGCGCTGGCGCCGGCGATCGGTGTCGCCGCGTCGGCGCGGAAGATGGTGTTCCTGAAATCGTCGCGACTGCCGCCTTCGCGCTCGACGAGGACGACGGACGTGCCCGCGGGCGAGGTCAGGCGAATGACGAGGTCGTTGGTCCAGGTGTGGTCGATGTCCAGTTGGACGACGACGTCGCTCGCGCTCGGATTGCCGATGCCGCCGACCGCGATCGTCGAGCGGATGGTGTTCGCGGGACCGGGATCGATGGCCACCGGATGACCATTGTCGAACTGCCGTCGCATCGTTTCCCCCCCTTTTTCCTCGCATTCTCTGCGGGTGACACACCGCAGTATAGCATGAGAGGGCGGCCGGGACCTCACAAAAGCGGGCGCCGCACCAGCGCCATGCCGGCGAGCAGGCCGGCGATGCAGCAGACGACGGAAAGAGCCACATAGAGGGCGGCGGCGGTGAGGCGGTCGCGCTGGTAGAGGACCACGGCGTCGAGCGAGAAGGTCGAAAAGGTGGTGAATGCGCCGAGCAGGCCGACGGCGACGAAGGTGCGCAGTTCCAGGCCGACGTTCCAGCGCAGCGCCGCGGCTTCGACGAAAGCACCCATGGCGGCCGAGCCGATGATGTTGACCGCCAGCGTCGCCACCGGAAAGCCGCTCGGGGCGAGCTTCGCGGTCAGGACGTAGACGCCGTAGCGCAGCACCGCACCCAGCGCCCCCCCGCAGGCCACGATCGCCAGCATCTTCATCGACATCGAGAGGCTGGGCGCCGGCTGCTCACTCGTGCCCGGCCTCGTCGTCATAGCCGCGTCGATGGCTGAAGTAGACGAGGAACATCAGACCGAAGCCCAGCGCCAGGGTCACGACCACACCGGCGGCGAGCGCAATCAGGCCGTGCGTACTGATCTCCACGTCGCCGAGCTCGCGCCAGACGAACCAGGCGACACCGATGCTGGCCGCCAGCATGCCCAGAAGTGCGAAAACGACGACGAGGTTACCACGCATCTCCTGCTCCCGCTCGGCCCGAAACCCAACTGCCCAGGCTCACCGTCGGCCGGGGGCGCCGTTCGCCGCTCGGCCGCTTGACGGCTCGAAGCTCTACTGTTCGAGTAGTCCTGTCGCAACCGTCCAGCTCGCCGGAGGTTCGCCCTGCCCAGACCCAGCGATGCGCCGCGTGCCCTTCGCCACACCGACGTCCTTCGCCGGCACCTGCCGCTCGACGGCACGCGGCTGCTCGATATCGGAGCCGGTGCCGGACGGCTGACCGGCTGGATGCGCAAGAACGGTGCGAAGGCGCTCGCACTCGACCCGCAAGCGTCGTTGCGGCCGGACGTGGTGGCGACGGCCGAAGCGATGCCGTTCGCCGCCTCGAGCTTCGACGGCGCCATCTTCTTTAACAGCCTGCATCACGTGCCGCGGGCGAAGCAGGCCCGGGCACTGGCCGAAGCGGCGCGAGTGCTGTGCGCCGGTGCACCGCTTCTGGTCGTCGAGCCGCTGGCGGAGGGCACGCATTTCACCTTGTTGCAACCGCTGGACGACGAGACGGAGATCAGGGCCGCGGCGGCGAAGGCCGTGGACGAAGCGAAGGGCTTCGAGCGGACGGCCGATTTCGTCTATCCGACCGTTCTCGTCCAGAAGTCGGTGAACGACGTGATCGGGCATTTCGTAGCCGCCGATCCCGATCGCGCGTCTCTCGTCGATCGCCAGCGTGCCGAGGTCGAGCGGCGCTACCGGGAACTCGGCCGGCCGCACGAGGACGGCGTGGCGTTCGACCAGCCGATGCGGCTGATCGCCCTGCGCAGGCGCGGCTGAAGCACCGGCCGGAGCGGTGCTACACCCGTCGCGCCGGATCGCCTGTCCGCAGGCGACCGCCCTGCTACATCGGGTCGTATGTGGTCAGGGAGAGAGCCAGGATCGTGAAGGCCAGGATGAAGATGAAGGCGCGCGCGAAAAAGCCCCAGTCGACCGAAGGGCGCACCGCACGCAGCGGGTTTTTGAGGGTCGCATGACGGCGCGCACTGCTTCGCATCCTTCGGCCTCCTGATTGCATTTTTTGCAGGTTTATCACGGTTAGGTTGAATAATTCCGAGATGCAATAGAATTCTGTTTCATCGTCGCCTCGATGCAACGCGACGGCCGGATCGTGCGCGACCAACCCGTGCGCATCGTCTGTGCTTGCATGGTGGACGCGTCTTCAGAGGCGGTTAGGATGGCTTTGGATGGACGGCCTCGCTCGGGGAGGCGATCTGCTGGAGGGCCCATGCGTCGGGTGATGGTGGCGGCGACACAAATGGCGGACCAGGGATCGCGCGACGGCAATTTGCGCGCCGCCGAGGCACTGGTGCGGGAGGCGCATGCGGCCGGCGCACGGATCGTGCTCCTGCAGGAGCTCTTCGAGGGGCCCTATTTCTGCAAGGACCAGTTGCCCGAGCACTTTGCCTTGGCGGCGCCACTCGAAGGTCATCCGGCGATCACCCGGATGAGCAGGCTCGCGGCCGAACTGGGCGTGGTGCTGCCGATCAGCTTCTTCGAGCGTGCCAACACCGCTCATTTCAATTCGCTGGTGGTGATCGACGCGGACGGGCAGGTGGCGGGTGTCTACCGCAAGAGCCACATTCCCGACGGACCGGGCTATCAGGAAAAATACTATTTCAATCCGGGCGATACCGGCTTTCGTGTGTGGCCGACGCGGTTCGGCACGATCGGTGTGGGTATCTGCTGGGACCAGTGGTTTCCCGAGGCCGCACGGGCGATGGCGCTTCTGGGTGCCGAACTGCTGTTCTATCCGACGGCCATCGGGTCGGAGCCGCAGGCGCCCGATCTGGTCAGTCTCGGCCATTGGCGCCGGGCGATGCAGGGCCATGCCGCGAGCAACATGATGCCCGTGGTCACCTCGAACCGGATCGGCAGGGAAGAAGGCGAGAGTTGCGCGCTGACCTTCTATGGCGGCTCCTTCATCACCGACAATACGGGCGCCATCGTCGCCGAAGCCGGCACCGACCCGGGCATCCTGACGGCCGAGTTCGATCTCGACGCGTTGCAGGTCGCCCGCGCCTCCTGGGGTCTCTTTCGCGATCGGCGGCCCGACCTCTATCTGCCCCTGCTCACGCTCGACGGTCGGGATACCGTCTGATCGCGCATTCGGTGACCGGACGGCGGCAGCGTGCGGGGCGTGACGATGCAGGAATCGTCGTCGAGCGGCAGAACCATGTCGTGGAGGATCGAGGCGCCCTCGGGTGCGGCCGGGACGATTTCTGCCGGGGCCGGCATCGCCCGAAGACAGCAGGCGGCGAAGATGATGACCGGTATCAGCGGCAGCAAGGACGCGCGCACGATGTCACCTGGCAGATCGATCATCCCCGCACTCCTCGCCCTCACCCTCGCCGCCGGCTCGGGCACGGCAGCGGCACAAGAGATCCAGCGGCACCAGCTCGCGGCCGACCAGATCATGATCGACAGCTTCACCGGCATCCTGACCGTGGCCACGGCCGAGGTCGAGGCGGTCGATCTCGGCTTCGTCGCCCATGCCGACGCCCTCACCATCGGCATCGCCGAAAGCGGCACGGGCATGGCCGAGATCTCCTTCGAGCGGCCGGACCAGTCGGGCTTCGTGCAGGACGATACCTTTCAACGCCGGCTCGGGCTGGCTGCCGACGGCAAGTCGGTCGCGTTCACCGACACGACGCCGCCGCGGCCGGACGACCCGCCCGAATTGCTGCTCGTGGTGCCGCCACGGACCAGCCTCTTCATCGATGCGCTCATCGGCGAGGCCAGGATCGGCGCGCTCGAGAGCGAGATCGCCCTGCGCCTGCTCTCCGGCGAGGCGGCGATCGAGCGGGCGGGCGGCGCCCTGCTCTTCGTCGACGGCGCCGGCTCGATCGAGGTCGGCGAAATCGTCGGCGACGCCGCACTGACGGTGGTCGGCAGCGGCGACATCGAGGTCGCCCAGGGCCGCATCCGCTTGCTCACCGTGCTACTCGACGGCAGCGGCGAGATCCGCTTCGGCGGCAGCAGCGAGCGTGCGGACATCATGGCGACGGGCGCCGGCATGATCGCACTCGGCCCAGTGGCCGAGCTCGGTGCGACCGAGATCGATCCGGGCGTCGTCCTCGAGGTCGAGGGCCGCTGAGCGGCGGGCACTCATGGTCCCGCCACCTGGATCGCCAGGCGGGCCCGGACCAGCGGTTCGATCGGGCTTTCGAGAAGAACAGCAGTGCGGTCCGGGCGATACCGACTTGCGTGCCCGGCGGGGCGCTCAGCGACCGGACGGCGGCAGCGCCAGGGGCGTGATGATGCAGAGATTGTCGTCGAGCGGCAGCACCACGATGGACGCACCCGGCCGGCCGCGCTGCTTGAGCCGCAGCGTGCGATCGGCGAGGATGCTGCCGAGATCCATTCCGCCGAGGTCGCCGCGATCGAGCACCTTGACGCCGCGATGCCAGCACTCGGCACGCAGCGGCTCGTCGATCAGGATCGGTTCGCCCTTGGCGGGTCGGCTGGCGATTTCGGCAAGCGCGAACGACGTCGCCGCGACGAGGCACGCGGTGGCGGCGACGAGCCGCAGAACCACCGCCACGGGGAACCGCAACGGGAAAGGCAGGGAAAGGACACGCATGATCGTACCTCGCTCACGGCTCGGGGGTTGGCGGCATCTGGCCCGGAGCACAAGGCTCATGGTGGCGGCTCTGGGCGTGGCGCTCGTCGCGCCGGTGGCGACGGCCGAGACGCTCGAACGGCAGGACATCGCGGCGAGACACCTCTTCATCCAGGGTTTCGCGGGTCTCTTGACCATCGCCTCGGCCGACGTCGAGACCATCGATCTGGTTTTCGTAGCGCACCCGGATGTGCTGAGGTCGGGCGGCGTCGACCTTGCGGGTGACGCTGTCGGTCTGGGTTTCGAGGCGCCGGCGCAGTCGGTCGTCCAGCAGGACGGGTCCTTCGAGCCGCGCTTGAGGCTGGCCGCGGACGGCCGTTCGATCAAGGTGGCCGACCGGTCGGAACCGGGCCCGCACGATCCGGCCGAGCTCTTCGTGATCGTGCCGGTCGCCACCGCTGTTCAGCTCGAGCGAATCATCGGCGAGGCGCGTGTCGGGGCGCTCGACGGCGACATCGTGGTGCATCTGATGTCGGGCGACGTCACGATCGAGCGGGCCGGCGGCGGTTCCCTCTTCGTCGACGGTGCCGGCACCATCCAAGCGGGGTCGATGAGCGGTGCGGTCTCGCTGACGCTCGCCGGCAGCGGCGCCATTACGCTCGAGCGCGGCGAGCTCTTTCAGCTCAGGGTGATGCTGCAGGGCAGCGGTGAGATCATCTTCGGCGGCAGTGCCGAGCGGGCCGAGGTGACCGCTGCGGGCGCCGGGCTCGTCCGCCTCGGCCCGGTGGGCGATCTGCGCGCCGAGGGCGTCGAGCCCGGTGTCGTGCTCGAGGTCGAGGGCCGCTGAGCGAAGGCCAATCACGGTCCCGCCACCTGGATCGGCAGGCGGGCGACCACCAGCGGCTCGACCGAAACGTTCTGGAAAGCATCCACCAGATCGCCGAGCGAGGCCACGGGCAGCGGGGCGAGGTCGGCTTCACGCAGCGCCGGAGGCAGAGCCATGCCGCGTTCGTCGCTCGAGGCGAGGCAGAGGATTTCCTCGCGGCTGCCGGGCTCGTCCAGCGTGATCTCGAAGGGCGAGCCTGCCGCCGGCACCCGCAGTTCCTGCAATCCGGCGGCGAGCGCGTTGGGCTGGAAGCGGTTGGGAAGGATGCGCGCGATGTTGCCGTCGGCCGCCTCGTAGTAGCAATAGACGAAGGCGTCGCGGTTCGGCCGCACCTGGACCTGCAGCAGCTCGCCCGGTGCGAAGACCGGCTTGTCGCCGCGCGGTGTGGTCAGTGTCAGCGCCAGCGGCTGGGCGGCGCGGGTGGCGGCCGGCTCGTAGACCGCCGGGACCACCTTCGGGTCGGGGCGGCGGCCGAGCGCCAGATCGCCGCTGATGAGCGAGGCGTAGAGGTCGAAATCGACCCGGCCGTCGGCGATCAGCCCGTTGGCGGCCTGGTACGCGCCGACCGATTCGCGGGTGGCGGGATCGAGCCTGCCGGTGACGGGGCCGTCATAGAAACCCTGCCCGGCCAGCGCCAGTTGCACGAAGCTCACCTGGCCTTCGCGGCCCATCGCGGTGAACCAGCCGCGCGCCTGATCCTCGATCGCCGGATTGGTCTGCTCGATGCCGAGGCAGCGCCAGTAGGGCACCTGGGTCAGCCGGCCGAGACTCTCGACGGTGCTGAGCTCGACCAGCGTGCGCACGGCCTGATGCACGCCTTCGCTGTTGTTGAAGGAGAGTGTGAGGTTGACGCCCAGCGTCGGGTTGTCGAGTGCCGCACCACCGTCGACGGCGAAACCGCGGCGGCGCACCGCCAAGGCGTTGCTGGCCGAGGTGCCGGTGAGGATCTGGCGGGTGAGCAGGTCGCCGACATTGGTGTCGACGGTGATCAGCGAATAGACCTGATCGACCGAGGCGCCGACGTCGGCCTGGGCGAAGGAGAGACCGCCGCCGACCGTCTCGGCCACCACGCCCTCGTCGAGCTGGGTGATCGCCCCGCGTATATAGTAGTTGGGCACGACGAAATTGTCGGTGAAGCCGACCAGATCCTGCAGCGCGTTGACGTCGAACTGGGTCTGATCGAAGTCGACGAAGACGAAGGCGCCGCTGCTGGTCGACATGCGCGAGATGGCCGAGATCAGCATTTCCTTGGTGCCGGTCTCGATCTCGCCGGTCGCATCGGGAATGCCCTGGCTGGTGACGACCACGTCGCGCACGCCGAAATTGGCGAACAGCCGGTCCATGCAGCGCAGGCTTTCGCTGAAGCTGGTGACGTTGCGCACCGGGCGGGCGTCGGCCCGCGCCACCTGCGGAACGTCCTCGGCCGGCGTGAAGGCGCAGGATGCGCTCAAGAGGGCGAGGCCGGCGACCATGCTCCTGGCTCGGATTGGGCTCTCGATCGGGTTCATCGCTCGAATCCTCCTTGGCGCGTCACGTCCGGGAGACCGCCCTAACGTCGCGGGCAGTTGCGCGGTGCGTTGATGATGTCGCCGGTGATGATGATGTCGCGATCGATCCGCTGGCCGGGCTTGACCTCGTCGATCGAACCGACCTCCAGCTTGCCGCAGCCGGTGTTGACGATATCGCCGCGCACGCCGGCACCGCGGCCGCCGTCTTCGCCGCTCTCGACCGAGCGTCCCCGGCTCTTGGCGAGGGTGCGCTGCAGCTTGGACTGCACCTCGGGCGAGATGTCTTCGCGGCGGTTGTATTCCTTCGCCGCCGCGGTACCGCTCCACTCGAGGAGCAACGCCAGGGCGAGAAGAGCCGATGCGAAACGGCGGGCAGGATCGTTCGACATGATCTATTCACCTGAGCTCGTTCGTGGTCGTCCGCAGATATCGACCATAACGGCTTCGGCGACGTTGATAACGGTCACAGGGTCGAAGATGCGCCGGCTCGGCCTCTTGCGGCGCTCACTCCTCGTCCGATGCCGTACCGGTCAGAGCGCCAGCTCGATCTCGCCCAAGCGCTTCGTCAGCTTGCGGTTCTCGGAATAGTCGACCGGTACGGCGATCAGGGCCGGCCCCTTCTGCGCGAAGGCTTCGACGAGCGCATCGGCAAACTGGTCGGTGGCCGTGATGCGGCGGCCCCACATGCCGAAGGATTTCGCGAGAAGCTCGAAGTCGGGATTGGCGAAGGCGAGGTCGCTGTGGCGACCGTCGAACTGGTTCTGCTGCTTCCACTTGATGAGGCCGTATTCGCTGTCGTCGAAGACGACGACCACGAAGTTGGCGCCGATGCGCACCGCAGTCTCGAGATCCTGCACGTTCATCAGGAATCCGGCGTCGCCGCACACCGCGAGGACCTTCTTGTCCGGGTGGGCGATCTTCGCACCGATGGCGCCCGGCAGGGCGAAGCCCATCGAGCAGAAGCCGTTCGAGATGAGGCAGGTGTTGGGCTGGTAGCACTGGTAGTAGCGGGCGATCCACATCTTGTGCGCGCCGACGTCGGCCAGGAGGATGTCGTCGGGCCCCAGCGCGTCGCGCATGTCGTTGATCAGCCGTTGCGGCTTGGCCGGGAAGGAATCGTCCTCGGCCTCGGCAGTGAGATCGCTCCAGATCCGGCGGCGGAGCGGCTGGATCTTCTCGATGTCGAAGATCGGCAGCGCATCGTCGCCCAGCTCGTTCAGCCGCTCGTTGATCTGCCACAGGCTGTCGGCGATGTCGGCGACGATCTCGACGGTGGCGCGGTAATCGGAATCGACTTCGGCGAAGTCGAAATCGACGTGAACGATCTTCTTCTCCGTGCCCTTGTTCCAGAAGGAGGGCGCGTATTCGACCAGATCGTAGCCGACCGAGACGATCACGTCGGCCTTGTAGAGCGCCTCGAGCACGTGGTCCTTGCCCTGCAGGCCGATGGTGAACAGGCAATGCGGATCGTCGAGGCTGACGGCACCCTTGCCCATAAAGGTGCTGACCACCGGGATGCCCGCCTTCTTGGCCAGCCGGCGGAGTTGCTTGGACGCACGTTTGCGCACCGCGCCGTTGCCGGCGAGGATCAGCGGCGATTTGGCGTTCTCGATCAGCTCGGCAGCGCGGGCGACGGCCTTGTGATCGGCCGACGGGCGGCGCGTGCCCAAAGGGCGCATCGGTGCGAGATCGACCGGCCTCTTGGCGACGTCCTCGGGCAGTTCGATCACCGTCGCACCCGGCTTTTCGGTATGCGCCAGCTTGAACGCCTTTCGCACCACTTCGGGCACGATCTTCTCGTTGGCGATCGAATGACCCCATTTGGTGACCGGCCGGAGCATGCCGATCGCGTCCATGTTCTGGTGGCTTTCCTTGTGCAGGCGCGAGGTCGAGCCCTGGCCGATGATCGCCACCAGAGGTGCCCGATCCATGTTGGCGTCGGCGATGCCGGTGACGAGGTTGGTGGCGCCGGGGCCGAGTGTGGCGAGGCAGACGCCCGGCTTGCCGGTCAACCGGCCATAGGTGTCGGCCATGAAGGCGGCCGCCTGCTCGTGCCGACAGAGAATGAAGCGGATGTCGCTGTCGAGCAGCGAGATCATCAGATCGGCGTTTTCTTCACCGGGCAGGCCGAAGATGTGGGTGACTCCTTCGGCCTCCAGACACTTCACGAAGAGGTCGGATGCTTTTTGCCCGGTCATGCCTCGATCCCCCGATCGTCGCCACTGGTGCTTGTCTGCAACCATGCCGACTGGAGACGAGGATGGCAATGTTCAACCTTCGAACGAGATGGCGTCGCGCATGATCGGCGATGGTCCGGCAGGCCGGCGACGGACCGGCACTCATCCGTCTCCGGCCCGCCGCGGAACGACAGAGTAAGGAAGCTGGACCTAGATCTATTTGTTGACCGCGTCGCGCAGCTGCTTGCCGGCCTTGAACTTCACGGCCTTTGAAGCCGCGATCTTGATCTCCTGACCGGTCTGCGGATTGCGGCCGGTACGCGCGGGCCGATCGGAAATCTCGAAGATGCCGAAGCCGGTGATCGACACCTTGTCGCCTTTGGCCAGCGCATCCTGCAACGCCGCCAGCGTCGCCTGCACGGACTTGGCGGCACTCGCCTTGGTCGTATCGGTAGCAGCGGCCACGGCCGCATTGAGCTCGTCGAGGGTCATCAAGAAACTCCTGTTCGACATGACGGAACCCCGTCGGATTAACACGAATGAGGATCGATGCAAATAGCTGTAATATCGAGGTTTTAGCGGCCACATCGAGACCTTCCGGAGTGTGACGATAAAACCATGGCGCGAATATCAGGCGCGCCGCTTCAATGCCGGTGCTTCGCGCCCAAGTGGTTGAGCCGATGGCCTTTTCGCGTTCCGCCGCGACCCCTTCCAAGGCGGTGCCGTGCCCCTTCGAGAACGCGCCGGGCGGGTCGCTGCGGCACTGGAAGCGGGCCCGGCGGCAGGATCACTGCAAACGGCGGCGGCGCTCGACGGGTCTCGTGCCTCGTGCGATAAGCCCGGTCGCGAAGGAACGGGAGGCCGATGAGATGTCCCAACGCGACGGCCGAGGATGGACGCTTCGGGCGCGCTCGACCGCAGGGCCGGCATCCTTCGAGCGGGCGCACGACGCCGCACCGCGCAAGCCGATCGCGCTCGCCGCCGGCACACCGGAAGCCATCTGTTCACCTTTTCGTGCACGGCATCCCGAGGCGCACGCTCGTGTATGTTCCACGGGTCCTCCCATCAAGTCGTGGCACGGGCCGCTCCCATCGCCGCCCGAGCGCCGTACGCGATGAACGTGGATAATTTTCTTATTGTGGTCACGCGTCGGTGGCTGCAACGGGTGGTTAGGGTCACCAGTTGATCGTCGCTCTCGACGACCGCATTCACCTGAACTTGACCGCACGCCAATCGAAGGAACGTCGTTTTGTACATCAGGATACCGGCAACGCTTCTGTTCTTGCTCGTTGCGACGCTCTCGGGCGCGTCGGCCGAGGAGGTCGGGGAATTCTCCAACGACTGGATGGGCAACGACATCGTCGTCGAGGCGTTCCAGGATCCGCAGGTCGAGGGGGTGACCTGCCACATCAGCCGGTTCAGCCGCTCGGTGCTCGATCGCCTGTCGAAGGGCAACTGGTTCGAGGATCCGTCCAACGCGTCGATCGCCTGCCGGCAGACCGGCGCCCTGGTCATCGGCGACATCGAGCGCGACGAGGAGGGCGAGGAGGTCTTCTCCGATCGCATCAGCCTCGTCTTCAAGTCGCTCGCGGTCCGGCGCATCTATGACGAGAAGAATCAGACGCTGGTCTACATCGTCTACAGCCGTCAGATCACCGACGGCAGCGCGAAGATGGCCATCTCTACCGTGTCCTTCTGGGGCCAGGAGGTGACGTGGGAAGACTGAGGGCGGTCGACTTGGCAGTGGGCGCCACTCGATGCCGTGGCGCACCGATCCGGCCTTGCGGCGCCCGGCCATCTCGCCTATATCGCGGGCGTTCGGAGTATAGCTCAGCCTGGTAGAGCACCGTCTTCGGGAGGCGGGGGTCGGGTGTTCGAATCACCCTACTCCGACCATCGTCACGCGGCTTCACGCACCCTTCGCCTCGGAGCGCTTCAGCGCCCGCCGCGTGGCTTCAGAAGCACGAGCGAGAGCGCGCCCAGCACGAGGACGAGCGCCAGGATCTCGTTGTATCCGATCGGCTCGTGCAGGAGCACGGACGAGCTGATCACGCCGACGACGGGAATCACCAGCGTGCTGATCGCCGCCACGCCCGCCGGCAGAAGGCGCACGATACGCAGGAACGCCGTGAAGCAGAAGACCATGGCGACGAAGATCACATAGCCGAGGGCCGCCACGCCCGGCACCGTGAGGCGGCTCAGATCCGGCGGCGCCACGGTCGCCGCCCACACCGCGAGAATCGGTACGCCGCCGATCAGGAACATCCAGCCCGAAAGGGCGATGGTGCCGATCCGCCATTCATAGGCCTTGATCCCGACCGTACCCGCACCCCAGCAAAAAGCCGCGGCGAGAATCAGCAGCGTGCCCAGAGGCGCCGCACCGAGCCGCAGCAGTTCGGCCCCGATCAGTGCACCGATGCCGCTCATTCCGAGGGCCAGCGCACAGAATCCGCGGACACCAATTCGTTCGTGCAAAAATATGGCACCGAGCACCATCGCCCAGATCGGCATGGTGAAGGCGATGATGGCGGCGCGACCGCCGCCGATGAAGCCGAGCCCGTAGGCGGTCAGCATGTGCCAGCCGGTGACCGCGAGCGCCGTCACCGGGATGAAGGGCAGCCAGAGCCGCCGCTCGAGCCGCATCGGCTCACCGGTCAGCCGGGCCAGGACGAGCAGCGTGGAGCCTGCAGCGAAGAGGCTGACCGCCCGGAACGTCCATGGATCGAGTTCGCCGACGACGAATTTCATCGCCGGCCAGTTCAACCCCCAGAGGATGGAGATGGCAGCGATCAGCACCAGTGCCAGAGGCGGTACGGACGCGGTGCGTCCGGCCTGCTCAGAAGTCCCCGTCTGCTCAGAAGTCGAAGCAGCGGCCACCTTTTTCCCAGTCACCGAAGCGGGTGGGCTCGGGACCCCTGGGACCGCCCCGCTCGCCCGGCGGTTGCGGGGTTGTCATCTCGTCACGGACAGCCGGCGCGGTGCCGTTATTGCGCGGATCGCGCGCCGGTCGGTCGCGCGAAGCCCGGTCCTTCGCTGTTCTCTCGCTCACGCCTGCGTCTCCTCTCGCGACCCATGGGCCGCCTATTCTCCCATGACCTGCGCCTTGGCCTGCTCCTCGCACGCCAGCAGATGCTTCTCCAGCATGTGGTCGCTGATCTCGACCTGGGCCGCGGCAAGATCCTCCTTGACCTTGTCGATCACGTCGCCGTCACCGGGGCGCTCGAAATCGGCCATCACCACCTCCTTGGCGTAGGCCGCCGCCTCGTCACCGCTGCGTCCAAGGTGGGTTTCGGCGAGCCACAGACCGAAGAGCTTGTTGCGTCTGTTGCGCACCTTGAACATGAATTCCTGGTCGTGCCGGTACTTCGCTTCTTCCGCCTTCTGTCGATCCTCGAACGCCATGATCGGCATCTCCCTCGCGTGGCTTCGGTGCGTCGCACCCTATATAGGCTGCATCGGTCTTCGGCGCCACCGACGGCCCGGAGCACCGCAAGCAGCAGCCGGATGAACCCGATGAACGGACCCTCCATGGACCCGCCATGTGCAGCCTGATCGTCCTGCGCCGACCGACCCACGAACATTGGCCGGTGCTGATCGCTGCCAATCGTGACGAGGCGACGAGCCGACCCTGGCGGCCTCCCGGCCGGCACTGGCCCGAGCGGCCGGAAGTCCGGGCCGGCATCGACGAGGCGGCGGGGGGCACGTGGCTCGGGATCAACGACGACGGGCTGGTGGCCGCGGTCCTCAACCGTCGCGGCACGCTGGGAGCCCAGGCCGGCAAGCGCAGCCGGGGCGAACTGGTGCTCGAAGCACTCGACCACGCCGATGCCGAGGCCGCGGCCGGCGCTCTGGCGCACGTCGATCCGGACGCTTACCGCCCCTTCAATCTCATCGTCGCCGACCCGCTCGACGCGTTCTGGATTCGCCACGCGGGTGACGGGATGATCAGCGCCATGCCGCTGCTCGACGGCTGGACCATGGCGACCGCCGGCGAGCCCAACGACCCGACCTCGGCGCGGACCCGCCGCTACCTGCCGCTGTTCCGTCGCGCCGCGGTGCCGGAGCCCGCCTGCGACGCCCGCGGCGGCGACTGGACCGACTGGCGCCTGCTGCTCGCTTCCAGGGCCACCGAGAGTGGTGATCCGGTCGACGCCATGTGCATCCGTACCGATCGCGACTACGGCACCGTCTGTTCGAGTCTGATCGCGCTGCCGGCCGAAGTCGGCGCCGCTCCCTTGTGGCTGTTCGCCGACGGTCCGCCGGACACGAGCAGCTTTGAGCGGGTCGATTGACTTGCGGCTCTCTTTGGGAGCACTCTGTTCGATGCCTGATCATTGCCCCGTCGGAACGGGCGCCGACCGGTGTCCGCCCGTCGTCGGAGATGGGAGATTAGCAATGCGGCGTCTTTTGGGTTCGCTCACGGCGCTTTTTCTCATCGGTGCTCTGATGTCCGCCGATGCTGCGGCGCAATTCAAGGTGCCGGTCGATCGCGACTGCTACTGCACCAATCGCGGCCAGCGGGTCGAGATCGGCGAGAAATCCTGCCTTTCGATCAACGGCAAGCTGTTCGAAGCGCAGTGCTACATGTCGGAGAACACACCGGGCTGGCGTCGGCTGGGCGAGGGCTGCCGCGAGCGACCGCTGGCCGCGGCGCAGCAGAGCACTACGGGCTGAGCACGGGGCTCGAGCGGCGTTCGTCGGTTTCCACGCCGACTTCGTCGAGCAGGGCCGATTGGCGTTCGGCCATGATGTCCACGTCGAAATCCTCGATCAGGCTCATGAAGAGCTTGTGCCAGTTGATCTCCGCCGAAAGGTGCATGAACACCGAGCCGAGACCGACGGCGGCGCGATCCATGAAGACGAACTCGCGGGGCGGGGTGACGCCGCCGATCTCACGCAGCCGCTGATGAACCCGACCGACGGTCTGCCGGCCGGTCTTTCCCGATTTGGTCTCGTCGATCAGCCGGGTGCGATCCTCCATCAGCGGCGCGTAGAGGAAGGCCGCCCATTCGTTGAGCACGTCGACGACCTCTCGGCTCAGATCGGCGAAGCCCCAGCTTTCATATGCATGGACGGCGAGGTCCCGGTCGTTGCGCACCAGCGCCCAGTAGAGGTCGATCACGCCCTCGACGAATTTCGGCGGGAAGATGCGGATGCAGCCGAAGTCCAACAGGTTGACGTCAAGGTCGTCGCGGACCGTGTAGTTGCCCAAATGCGGGTCGCCGTGGATGATGCCATAGCGATAGAAGGGCAGGTACCAGGCTTGGAACATGTTGAGCGCCAATGCGTTGCGCTCCTCGACCGGCCGCTCGCGGAACCCAAGCAGCGGCCGCCCCTCGAGCCAGGACATGGTCAGCAAACGCCGGGTTGAAAGCTCCGCCACCACCTCGGGCACGTGCAGTGCCGGGACGTCCGCCAGCATCTGCGTGTAGACCCGCATGTTGCGCGCCTCACGCTCGTAATCGAGCTCCTCGCGCAGTCTTGCCGCGATCTCTTCGTAGATCCGGTCCGGGTTGATCGCCTTGTCGTAGCGACGATAGAGCGAGAAGATCACCTTGAGTTGGGCGAGATCCGCGTCAACCGCCGCTGCGATGTTGGGATATTGCAGCTTGCACGCGACCTCGCGATCATCCGTCAGCCGCGCGCGATGAACCTGCCCGAGCGATGCCGCGGCCGCGGCTTCGAGCGGAAAATCGGCGAAATGGTCCTGCCAGTCCGGCCCCAGCTCGCTCACCATCCGCCGGCGGACGAAAGGCTTGCCCATCGGCGGGGCATTGCTCTGCAGTTGCGCCAGCTCGCTCGCATATTCCGCGGGAAGGGCATCGGGAATGGTGGCCATCATCTGCGCCACCTTCATCAGCGGGCCCTTGAGGCCGCCCAGCGCCTCGCGCAACTGGCCGGCATGCGCGTCCCGATCGAGCGGGCGCGAGAAGGCGCGGCGACCGGCGAACCGCGCCGCCTGCCCGGCCACGGCACCCGAGACCTGGGCATAGCGACGAAAGCGGCCGCCGAAGGTGTTCTCCTCTCGCGCCGTCGGCCGGGCCGGCCGTTCACGCGGCCGCCCATCATCCGTCACGGGGTCGCACCTCGATCGAACGTCGCCATTTCCTGCTCGAGCCGATCGATCAGCCGCACGATCAGACCGAGCCCCTGTTCCCAGAAATCGGGCCGGGTCGCGTCGAGACCGAAGGGGGCAAGCAACTCCTTGTGACGCCGCGTGCCGCCGGCCCCGAGCATCGCAAGATAGCGCGGCTCGAAGCCCTCGGGCGCCTGCTCGTAGACCGCATAGAGTGAGTTCACCAGGCAGTCGCCGAAGGC